>JARRLI010000017.1:0-14120 GCA_037387145.1 Robiginitalea sp.
GGAAGATCTCGTCCGTCCGCTGGCTGAAAACGCCGGCATAAATTTCTTTTATGCCGGGAAGGAAGAAATCCTTATATCCGTTAATGAGACTACTTCCCTGGCAGACATCGTGGATATCCTGGAGGTATTTGCGGCTGCGTCGGATGTAAAAGCAACCCTTCCGCTTAAATGGAGGGAGGAGTGGACTATTCCTCAAGCAGCGAAACGCACCAGTACATTTATGGAACAGGAGGTTTTCAATCGTTATCATTCGGAGACTGAATTGATGCGCTATCTGAAAAAACTCGAACGCAAGGACCTGGCCCTGAACCATTCCATGATCTCCCTGGGGTCATGCACCATGAAACTAAATGCTGCCACAGAAATGCTGCCTCTCAGCATGCCTGAATGGAGCAATATACATCCCTTTGTGCCTGTATCCCAGGCCAGGGGATATCACAGCATGCTTCGAAAACTAGAAGACGCACTTACGGAGATAACCGGCTTTGCAGCTACCTCCCTCCAGCCCAATTCAGGGGCACAGGGGGAATATTCCGGATTAATGCTCATACGGGCCTATCATGATTCAAGAGGAGAAGGCCATCGCAACATCTGTATTATTCCGGCATCTGCCCATGGAACAAATCCGGCATCTGCCGTTATGGCTGGAATGAAAGTCGTAGTTACCAAAACAGACGAAAAAGGTAATATCGATGTCGATGATCTGGAGGAAAAGGTGAATGCACACAGTGAAAACCTGGCCGCATTGATGGTAACGTATCCTTCCACTCACGGGGTTTTCGAATCTTCCATTAAACATGTCACCGACCTTATCCATCGCCATGGAGGGCAGGTATATATGGACGGGGCTAATATGAATGCTCAGGTAGGGCTTACGAATCCGGCCACGATCGGGGCTGACGTGTGCCACCTGAATCTGCACAAAACCTTTGCCATACCGCATGGAGGTGGAGGCCCTGGTGTGGGTCCTGTATGTGTGGCTGAGCAACTTGTTGAATTTTTACCTGGAAACCCGATCATCCCCACGGGAGGTGAGAACGGAATTCCTGCCATCTCAGCTGCTCCATGGGGAAGTGCCTTGGTGTGCCTGATTTCATATGGATACATATGCATGCTGGGTGCTGAAGGACTGACCCAGGCGACCCGCATTGCGATCCTGAACGCAAACTATATCAAAGAACGGCTGGAAGGAGCTTATCCCATCCTATATACCGGCGAAATGGGCCGGGCAGCACATGAGATGATCATCGATTGCAGACCGTTCAAAAAACACGGAATTGAAGTAGTTGATATTGCAAAACGCCTTATGGATTACGGATTTCACGCACCTACGGTGTCTTTCCCCGTAGCCGGCACGATGATGATCGAACCCACCGAGAGCGAAAGCCTGGAGGAACTGGACCGGTTCTGTGATGCATTGCTATCCATCAGAAGGGAGATTGAAGATTCCAGTGAAGCATCTCCCAATCCTGTACTCCGGAATGCCCCGCATACGATGGAAATGGTAACTTCGGACTCCTGGGAATACGCCTACAGCCGCAAGGAAGCTGCTTTTCCGCTCCCCTATGTGAGCGAAAATAAATTTTGGCCCAGTGTGCGCCGTGTGGATGACGCCTATGGGGACCGTAACCTGATATGCACCTGTGATCCGATTGAAGCATACGCCGAAGCATAAATAATCAGGTGATCCTGACTGGAAGGTCGGGCTTCTTAAATCTAAACATGTACGCACAGTATCCCGAGAAAAGATACCGACTCACCCTGGAATTCCTGCAGAAACACATAGACCCGGGGGAGTCCATTCTGGATCTGGGTGTGCAAAATCCTTTTTCTGAACTTATGGCCCGGGAAGGATATCAGGTACACAACACCCGGGGGGAGGATCTCGATCTGTCACTGCAGGCGGTGCAGCAGACAGAAGCCAATGTAGTGACCGCATTTGAGATCCTGGAACATATGGTGGCACCCTATAATGTGCTCCGTGCCATCCCAGGCCAGAAACTTCTGGCCAGTGTGCCCTTACGCCTTTGGTTTGCTTCAGCTTATCGTTCTGAATCTGATCCCTGGGACCGGCATTTCCACGAATTTGAAGCCTGGCAGTTCGACTGGCTTCTTGAAAAGGCCGGTTGGGAGATCAGGGATCGCCTCCAATGGACACATCCTGTCAGGAAATTTGGGATCCGGCCGATATTACGAACCTTTACCCCCAGGTACTACCTCGTCTACGCCGTTCGTTCCTCCAGCATGGCACAGGATGGATAATCAAGCGCACATGACTACAGGTAATGCCCGGGTGCTCATCATTATACCAGCGCACAATGAGGCAGGGTATATAGGCAGATGTCTGGAATCCTTCGCGAATCAAACCTGTCCTCCGGACGCCCTTTGGATTGTTGATGACCACAGCAGTGATCAGACAGCTTCCCTGGTCCAAAGCTACACGGCTAAATATCCCTGGATCCATCTTAAGAACCACAGATCTTCCGAAGACCACCTTCCCGGAACCAAGGTAGTCCAAGCATTCCGGTCAGGACTTCCCGCCAACTGGGAGTCCTTTGACCTGATTGGTAAATTCGATGCGGATATCGTTCTGCCTCCAACCTATTTTGAGAACATGCTTATACAGTTCAGGAGCCATCCCCTACTCGGCATGTGTGCAGGTCATCTCTACATAGAGAAGAAAGGAGTATGGGTTTATGAGCCAATTGCTAACCGCGATCATGTGAGGGGCCCGGTAAAGCTGTATTCAAGGGAATGTTACATGGCTATTGGTGGTTTGAGGCCTTTTATTGGGTGGGATTCTGCTGATGTACTCCTGGCGCGCTTCCACGGATTTCAAGTCAGTACAGTACCTGAACTCAGGGTAAAACATCTGCGCCCGACAGGTCAGGGGTATTCCTCCAGGAATGCAAGGTACCAGGGATTGGCTTTGTACAATCTCCGGTATGGATGGTTACTGAGTCTTGTTGCTGCTGGAAAAATGGGCCTGAAACGAAAAAAACCTATGCTGCCTTTGCATGCCCTAAAGGCATACTGGAATGCCGTTTTCAGGAAAAAACCCCGTATGCTGACACCGCAGGAAGGCGATTTTGTCCGAAAATGGCGGTGGAAACAAATCAACGGTCGCCTATTCAAAAAGCTCTGATATGGGAAGCCCGGTGGCACCATTTGGAAATGCTGTACCCAATAATACGGCCAGTGTTGGTGCAATGTCCCTGATATAGGTCCGGCGTATCAACTCCCCCTTACGGATCCCCTTCCCAAAGAAAATAAGGGGGACGTGAGTATCATATACATGGGGGGAACCATGGGTAGATCCCGTACGTGAATATGAAGGCGTGTTTGGTGAAGGGACTATGAGCAGATCACCAGATCGCTTGGGATGATATCCATTTTGTAATATGGCGCCCAACCCTTCCCGGTAATCGGTGTAGCGCATCTGGTGGGCCGTGTAAACCTCCTGAATACCTTCATACCTCATTATTTCTGATGCCAGGGTCTCCTGAACATCCTTCGGAGATAATCCCAGGTTACTGAGTATCTGATAATCCAGGAATAGCTGGTTATTGGAAGTTCCCTTGATGATATCAGTCCTGCCATAGGTAAAGCGGATGAATTCCCCCAAATTCTTTTGGATATCCCACGTTTTGAGATATCCGGCAGGTACTTTCAGGTCCTGAAGGTAAGCGGACACCTGACCGGCGCCGTGGTCCGAAGTCAGGAACAGGGTATATTCCCCTTCCCCAACCTTTTTGTCAAGGTACTTGAGCAGGCGGGCGAGATCCTGATCCAACCTGAGGTATGTATCCTGAACTTCCTTGGAATTCACTCCAAATTTGTGCCCTACATAATCCGTACTTGAAAAACTAATGGCCAGAAAGTCTGTAATGATATCCTTTCCGAGTTCTTCAGCCCGGATCGCCTCCAGGGCAAAATCAAGGGTCAGGCTGTTGCCAAATGGGGTTGGCCTGAGAATATCAAACGCTCCGTTCCCCTCCCATAAAGCGGGGAGGTCATGAGGGAATACCGGTGCCGCCTCCCCGGCAAAGGCACTTTCATAGGGAACATTATCCAAACCGCTTTCTGCATAGGTGGTTACCTTTTTCAATGGCTCCCAGACCTTTCGATATCGGTCCGCAGCACCGGAAGCATTGAATTCCCGAACCCATTTAGGAAGGGTTTCCATGTAATACGAACTGCTGATCCAATTTCCTGATTGACCCCCTTCGAACCAGTAAGCAGCGTTGGCCAGGTGCCCGCCCGGAAGTACTGAACCCCGGTCCTTGAAGGCTACAGCTATCACTTTGGAACGCATCTGATGGTGCAGCCGCAGTTGGTCCGTAATAGTGGTTACCGCCAATCTGTAAGGGGAATGCTGTCCTGCTTCTGAAGCTGTACCCACCGAGGTCTGGGTTGAATCTCCCACACAATATACCTGTTGTTCCGATTCCTTGTCGTACCAGGCATTTCCAATTACCCCGTGCACGGAAGGTGTTGTACCTGTATAAACAGAGGCATGACCAGGCCCGGTGCTGGTAGGTGCATAATTGAAGTGATGGTCCCTGCAGTTGAATCCTTCTCCCACCAGACGCCTGAATCCCCCATCACCGAATTGGTGCCAGAAGCGGGTCAGATAATCAAAACGCATCTGATCCACCATCAGCCCAACCACCAGTCGGGGCGGATCCTGAAAAGAGGGAACGGGACCGTTCGCGGATTGTTCCCTTATAGTTACCTGTGCCTGCAGGTTGATTGAAACACAGAGCAATACAAGGCACAAACTCGCACAATGCCCAGCTGCATAAAAGAACTTGAATATTCTTATTTTTACCGCTATATGGGAAGCTCATCCGAATGAAATACCTCTCCTCTATTGGAAGTTACGCCATCATGGTCCGTGACGTTTTCAGGAAACCCACGAAATGGACTATTATGAAATCCCTCATCTTAAAGGAGATAGATGAGCTCATCTATGGTTCTATGGGGATCATCATTTTTATCTCCTTTTTTATCGGAGGTGTGGTTGCCATCCAGACGGCACTGAATATCAGCAACCCATTGATACCGAGAAACCTTATTGGGTTTGCCACCCGTCAATCTGTAATCCTCGAATTTGCTCCGACTTTTACCTCTATTATCATGGCGGGCAAAGTGGGCTCCTATATAACCTCCAGCATCGGCACCATGCGGGTGACGGAACAAATCGACGCCCTCGAGGTCATGGGGGTCAACTCTCTTAACTACCTGGTTTTTCCAAAGATTGTCGCCATGATGTTCTATCCGTTTGTAGTGGCTATTGCCATGTACATTGGGATTTTCGGGGGGTGGATTGCCGGGGTATTTGGTGGCTTCAGCTCGAGTGCGGATTTTGTGGAAGGCCTGCAGCTGGATTTCATCCCATTCCACGTCACATATTCCTTCATCAAATCTATAGTGTTCGCCTTTATTATTGCTACGGTTCCATCCTATCATGGATATTTTATGAAAGGAGGAGCCCTGGAAGTAGGAAAAGCAGCTACTGTTTCTTTTGTCTGGACAAGTGTGGTGATTATAATCCTAAACTATATCCTGACCCAATTAATGCTCGGATAAGGCCATGATAGAAGTAAAAGATCTCCGAAAGTCATTTGATGATACCCCCGTGCTGAAGGGTATCAGCACTACCTTTGAAAAAGGCAAGACCAACCTGATCATCGGGCAGAGCGGCTCAGGGAAGACGGTTTTCATAAAATGCCTGTTAGGGCTGATAACCCCGGATAGCGGAACCATTAGCTATGAAGGAAGGGTCTATTCTGAACTTGGGTTGGAAGGACAACGCAACCTGCGACAGGAGATGGGGATGGTTTTCCAGGGAAGTGCGCTTTTTGATTCCATGACCGTAGAGGGCAATGTGATGTTCCCCCTGGAAATGTTTACCAAACAATCTCCCTCAGAGATGCAGGACCGCGTTGATTTTGTGCTTGAACGGGTCAATTTGATAGATGCCCACAAGAAGTATCCGGCAGAAATCTCCGGTGGGATGCAGAAGCGGGTGGCCATCGCCAGGGCTATTGTAATGAATCCCAAATACCTATTCTGCGATGAACCCAACTCCGGGCTGGACCCAAGGACGGCAATCATCATTGACAATCTCATTCAGGAAATCACCCGGGAATACAACATCACTACGGTTGTAAATACCCACGATATGAATTCCGTTATGGAAATAGGGGAAAAAATAGTCTTCCTCCAGCACGGTATCAAAGAGTGGGAAGGGAGCCACCGGGATATTTTCAAGACAGACAATCAGGCCGTAAGTAACTTTGTATACTCCTCTGAGCTTTTCAAGAAAGTGCGGCAGATGTATCTGGAAGAACGGGATTAACCCCCTATCTGACGAACCTGGATACGGTCATTTTTCAACCTGACGCGCAGCCAGTTGGTTAGTTTTTCCAAGGATTCCCTTTGCTCCCGTTTTCTAAGCTCTTTTTTCCAGCGGACTTCAAACACAGGGATTGTATCCATTTTGCTGAAGTCTGTTTTCAGCGTATAGGCAAACCCAAGGCCTTCGAGCCCCTCATAATTAGCCTTGGCTTCAGCAGAAATGTCCTCAAACGGGATCATTCCCTCCTTCATCTTGCTCATCTGGGAAAGCTCCTCTTCCAGGAGCCGGATACGCTCATCTTTGTTGAGCAACTCCGCTTTTTTAGCCTCGTACAATTCGTTGACATACCGGAAGCGGTCATCTACTTCCGCCTGAGCACCCTGCACGACATTGAGTTTTGTGTCCCTGAGTTCAGTGTAGTTCAGCATGCGTGTATTCCAAAGATCAATTACGTTCTCCGGGATGCGTTCATCCCCCATGCTCACAACTTCAATATGGGATCCGCCCTGGGCGTTATAATTAATTTGCGTCAGGTTGTCCATGAAGCGTCCATTCGCATTGTACTGATATTCCCCAATGGTCTCCTGAATCAACTGGCGTGCCTGGTTTCTAAAGCGGGATTCCTTAAAGACCTTATAGAAGGTATACCCCGCAGGGATCATTACCAGCACAGCTACCAGTGAGGCAATGCGCGCGATGAATTGCCATTTCCTCGAGTTGGCATAACGAACCATCGGGAAGCGGAGGATCTTTAGCACCAGGAAGGTTGCCAGGGCAATAAATATAGTGTTGATCGTAAAAAGGTACATGGCACCACCTGCATACTCCCAGTTTTTGATAGCTAGTCCAAAACCAACGGTACAAAGGGGAGGCATCAGCGCTGTGGCAATTGCAACCCCAAAGATCACCGTAGCAATAGTACCTCTCCGTGCCCTTGCTATTACAAGGGCCAGTCCGCCAAAAAACGCGATCAGCACATCCCGAATATCAGGTTCTGTCCGGGCGAGGAGCTCGGAAGACTCGTCGCGGATGGGAAAGAAATTGAAGAAAAGGTAGGCCGTAAGCACACTGAGAACGACCATGACCGCAAAATTCTTCAGGGAACGCCTTAGGGTAAATATATCATTGATGGCGATAGACATTCCGATCCCCAGGATGGGGCCCATGAGGGGAGAAATCAACATGGCTCCGATAACTACGGCCGTGGAATTTGCATTCAACCCAACAGAGGCTATAAATATCGAACATACCAGGATCCATGCCGTATGTCCTTTGAAGGATATATCCTGTTCAATAGCTTCCCGGGTTGCCTGTTGATCGGTATTTTCCCGTATGTTAAGCAGGTCTTTCATAAAGGAGCGCACACTTCCGAGCAGCCCTTTGAAATCCTTCTCTACCTCTTGTCTTTTCTCTTCAGTGATCCGGTCACTTGCTTGTTTTGCCTGTTTTTCCTTCTGGAGGTCTTCTTTTTCTGTCTGATCCATTCCCTTTTAAATATAATCTTCGCCAAATTGTTCTCGCACCCTGCTCACCCATTGTTTTATAGCCTGTTCCCGGGCCCTAGGTAAAACGAGCAGGGCCTTTTCACTATCCACCACGATATAATCCGTCAGTCCTTCGAAGACTCCTATTTTCCCATCCGGAAGCCGAACCATCATGCCTTGACAATCTTCCTTGAGCACCTGGCCAGCCGTCTGGGCATTACCCTGAGCATCCTTGGGTAATTTATCATAGAGAGAGCCCCATGTCCCCAAATCATTCCAGTCAAACCCGGCGGGAAGCACAAAAACAGCATCTGATTTTTCCAAGATAGCGTAATCTATGGAGATATTGGCCGCCTGGGCATAATTGGATTCGATAAAAGCAGCTTCCTGAGGCGTGTTATAGGCTTCGATCCCTTTTTCAAATAAAGTGTACTGTTCTGGCTGATATTCCCTGAAAGCCACTTCGATAGCAGCGATGCTCCATATAAAGATCCCCGCATTCCAAAGGAAGTTCCCCTGTGCCAGAAATTCCTTCGCAGTTTCATAATCGGGTTTCTCCCGGAACTGAATGACCTTTTTGTGACCCGTTTCTTTTTTGGCTTCGGCATCGAACTCAATATACCCATACCCCGTATTCGGAAAACTGGGCTTGATCCCAAGGGTGCATAATGCCTGGGTCTCACTGCATTTGTCGAAACAACGGATCACATCTGCCTCAAAAGCAGCTTCATCCTCAATCCAATGGTCGCTGGGTGCGACCACCATAAGTGCCTCAGGATTCATTTTCCTGATCTTAAGGGCTGCGTAGAGAATACAGGGGGCCGTATTCCTCATGGCAGGTTCCAGAACTACCTGTTGCTCCTTAATTTGGGGGAGTTGTTGCATTACCAGGTCACGGTACAGGGCATTGGTTAGGATCAGGATCTGATCCTGTGGAACAAATCGCGCCAGCCGGTCAAAAGTTTTCTGGAGGAGCGATGAACCCGTGCCCAGCATATCGTGGAATTGCTTGGGGTATTCCCGGGTACTCACAGGCCAGAATCGGGAACCAACCCCTCCGGCCATTAATACTGCGTAGTAATTCTTGTTCAAAGTTTTAAGGTTCATGTTCTGCAAATTATACTACCCACTGCCTACTGCTACTGCCTACTCAAACTATACATGCCTACTCCCATCCGGGATTCCCCAACCACTCTACTTCGGCCTGTGGTTGGAAAAGGTACAATTTTCCTGTGGCAATTTCCACACATTGATAGCGCTTGACCTTCTTGGGCCCCTTTCGAAAAATCCGTCCGTTGTACAATCTGAACACACTTCCCTCGGGCAATTCAAACACGTACTTGTTCTCGCGGGGTTGTGGATCAAATTCCCTAAGGGCAACAGAAAGGGTTGAATCCGTACTGCTGCTGGCTCTGGGATTCTTGAAGTGGCGTGCCAACAGGGGTAATAACTCAGCAGGAAAGATCTCAGGACGGAGGAATGGGAGCATAAGGTGCTGAAATGTCTGCTTCCACTCCCTTCCGTGGGGTTTTATATTCCTGCCAAATCGTTCAAAGGCAAGCAAATGAGCAATTTCATGAATGAGGGTGATCAGGAACCGGTAAGGGTTGGGCATGGCATTTACCGTAATCACATGACTCCCATCCGGCATACTGCGGTAATCCCCGTGCCGGGTAACCCTTTCATTGACAATTCTCAAATGGACCCCGTACAATTGGATTAGCTCCTTGCAAGGGGGAACGGCCCGTTCCGGCAAATAGCGTTCAAGAACTGTGCTCATACAGCAAAATTAGGGAAATAAGATTTCGGATCACGTTTTAGCCCCGCGAGACGGATCGACACCCCCCGATGATCGCTTCTGCCAGCCGTAGATAAGCTATGAAATGCCCCTTCTCCTAATGGTCTTTCTGTCGATAATATCGAGCCCGGTCCAAATAGGATTTAAAAGATGTAAACGTGCTGTCAGGGAGTTGAATTACTCACTGGAAGGACCTTCCCATTGAAATACTGATGTCCATTCATGGCAAAGTTCATTATAAAACCCGCCATCTCTGAGGCACTAACCGGGGCCTGGTACCCTGGAAAAGCGGACTCCAGCATTTCAGTCTGAACAGCGCCCAGTGCCAGGGCGTTAAAAGACGGGCCTGTCTCTTTGTATTCCTCTGCAAGCAACTCAGTGAGGATAATAACGGCCCCCTTGCTGGAACTGTAAGCGGCAAGACCTGGAAACTTCGCACTTCCCTGTACCCCTCCCATGGAGCTTACCACCACCACATGGCCGGAAGGAGCCATTAAAGGCAGGAGCACCCGGGTGAGTTCGGCCACACCAAATACATTGACCTGATATACTTTCTGGAAGTCCGGCAAAGTAGTCTGGTCGAAGGGCCGGTTGAGCAGCATACCTGCATTGTGAATCAAAATATCTGCAGTCCCCCAGGACTTACCTACCCATTCAGACACCTCCTCCAGGTGACCGGCATCGGTAATGTCAAAAGGCCGGCAGGTGACTTCCGGCAGGTCCAGGTCTTTGACCGGTTTTTCATTTCTGGACAGGGCAAGTACCTGATGTCCTTCCTGGGAGAAAAGTTTCACCAACTGATAGCCAATACCCCGGCTGGTTCCTGTTATAATTATCCTGGCCATTTAGTTGGCAGTAATTTCACGTTCGCCCGTATTGGCAATTCCCTGAATGGCAGGGATCATACGGTTCACCAAAAGGGCCATGTGTGTGAAATCCATTCTGGAAAACTCATCACCTGGCTGGTGATAATAGTTATAATTCTCAAAATCAAAGGTGGAAAAGGTGTGGGAAGGCACCTTGAATTCCTGATAAAAGGCGTAATTGTCTGACCGCTCATAAAGGTTGTAGTCCCGTGCCGTGGGAAGATAGCCTATCAAGTCCGCACCTCCGTAGGCATTGCAGACTTCGGCGAGATTGGATTTGTCATATCCCGTGAGATAGGTGAGGTATTTCCTGCCATTCATGGGAACCCCGGTCATTTCAAAATTCAACATAGCGTAAAGGTCAAGGCCCCCTTCGTTCAATACCCTGGCCAGGTGCCTGGAACCCAGTAAACCCCGTTCCTCAGCACTAAAAAAAGCAAAAATCATACTGCGCCCCGGGGTATTTGCCCCGAAATAACGCGCCAGTTCCAGCACGGTTACTGTACCTGAGGCATTATCATTGGCCCCGTTGGCAATTCCATCCCCATTTTTAAGAGGAACTACCCCAATATGGTCATAGTGTGCCCCAATTAATATGTACTGCTCCTTCAGATCAGGATCAGATCCTTCCAGGACCCCGACGATATTATAGGCTACAGCTTTGGAATTAGTCAGGGTATCCCTGTAGGAACCAAAATATGGACGAATTCCATATTCGGCAAGCTTTCCCTCCAGGAAGGCCGCAGCAGCTTCAATTCCTTCAGACCCCGTATCCCGGCCCTTCAGTTCATCCGAGGCGAGGAATTGCATATGTTCTGACAGGATTCCGGTATCGCTGAACTCTGAAGCTTCTTCATTTTTGGATTCAACGGTCGATTTATCAGAAGCTGTTTTTGCTTCCCCTGAAGCATCATTAGCATTGCGAAGACTTCCACAGGAGCTCACTATGAATAAGACCCCAGTCAAGAGCATGACTGGCCAGATTGCCTTCATGCCCGAATAGATCATTAATTGTATAGAATGATTCCTGGACTGTATCATGCAAGCATGGTTACAGGATGCTCGAGAAAAGAACGGAGGGTTTGCAGGAAATGGGCCCCCGTTGCTCCGTCAACCGTTCGGTGGTCGCATGCCAGGGTAATCTTCATCGTATGGCCCACTGCGATCTGTCCATTTTTAACCACCGGCTTTTCAACAATAGCGCCAACAGACAGGATGGCCGAATTCGGTTGGTTTATGATGGAAGTAAATTCCTGGATCCCGAACATGCCGAGATTGGAAACAGTAAAGGTACTTCCCTCCATTTCATCAGGTGTTATCTTTTTATTTCGTGCTCGGCCTGCCAGGTCCTTAACTGTCGCCCCTATCTGTGTAAGGCTCATCTGGTCCGTAAATTTCAATACAGGTACCACCAGGCCGTCTTCTACTGCTACGGCCACCCCAACATGAATATGCCTGTTGTATTTAGTGGTGTCGTCGTTCCAACTCGTGTTTACCTGCGGATGTTTTTTCAAGGCCATGGCACAGGCCTTTACGACCATGTCGTTAAAAGACACCTTGGTATCCGGAAGCTCGTTGATCCTGGAACGCGAAGCCATGGCCTGCTCCATATCCACCTCAATGGTCAGGTAATAATGCGGCGCCGTAAACTTGGACTCGCCCAAACGCCGTGCAATTACCTTCCGCATTTGGGAATTCTTTACTTCCTCTGCCATTTCTTCCCCAGCAGGAACAAATGGCATGGCAGCAGCAACAGATTGTTTGCTGGCTTCAGGCTCAGCAGCTGCAAGGGATTTGGCCCTGGGAGTGAAGTTTTCGATATCCCGCTTAATAATTCTTCCATGGTCTCCGGTACCGGAAACCTCCTGTAAATCAATTCCTTTTTCTTCTGCCATTTTACGCGCCAAAGGAGAGGCAATCAGCCGGCCTCCGCCAGCTGTTTCCATAACCGGAGCCACTGCCGTTTCCTTTGCAGGCTCCGAGGTAGGGGGCTGGGAAGTTTTGGAAGGTTCTCCCGATGCCGCCGGTTGTGCACCTGCACTGAGCACAGCTGATACATCTGTTCCCTGAGGTCCAATGACAGCCAGGACCGCATCCACCGGAGCGGACTCCCCTTCCTGAATACCAATATGAAGTAGGGTTCCGGAGTAAAAAGACTCAAACTCCATCGTGGCCTTATCCGTTTCGATCTCAGCCAGGATATCTCCTTCCTCCACCTTGTCCCCCACTTTTTTGATCCAGGAAGCAACCGTGCCTTCTTCCATGGTATCACTCAGACGGGGCATAGTCACAATTTCAACCCCTTCCGGAATTTCTGCAGCCTTTCCTGCGGGAATCGCATCTTGTTCAACAGGTGTAGATTCGGAAACCTCCGCTACATCCTGAGCACCTGCATCGGACTGACCATCGAGCAATTTCGAAATATCTTCCCCTTCATTCCCGATGATTGCGAGTAAAGCGTCTACCGGAGCGCCATCCCCTTCCTGAATACCGATATGGAGGAGCGTTCCCTCATGGAAAGATTCAAATTCCATGGTGGCCTTGTCCGTTTCGATTTCTGCAAGGATATCTCCTTCCTCGACCTTATCACCTACTTTTTTGAGCCATTTGGCCACGGTTCCTTCTTCCATGGTATCGCTCAGGCGGGGCATTGTGATTATCTCAGCCATCTGATTCTTATAGTTTATGTTTCAGGAACGGGTAGTCCTCCTGCTCGTACACAACATCATAGAGTTGTTCTTTAGGAGGGAATGGTGATTCCTCAGCAAATTTTTCACATTCCTTAACCAGGTCCCTGACACGGGTATCAATTTCCTTTAGTTCCTCCTCAGAGGCATATTTCTTTTCAAGGATGACCTCCCGGATCTTGGTGATCGGGTCAATTTTCTTGTATTCCTCTACCTCATCCTTGGTTCGGTAATGCTGGGCATCTGACATGGAATGTCCTCTATACCGGTAAGTCTTGGCCTCGAGAAATGTTGGGCCTTCTCCCTTGCGTGCACGCTCGATGGCCTTGCTGACTTCCTCAGCAACTGCTACCGGATCCATTCCATCCATGGGACCGCTCGGCATCTCATATCCAAGGCCCAATTTCCAGATATCTGTAGTATGGGCCGTCCTGGCAACGGAGGTACCCATGGCATAGCCGTTATTCTCACAAATAAATACCACCGGGAGCTTCCAAAGCATGGCCAGGTTGAAAGCTTCGTGCAAACTTCCCTGTCGTACGGCACCGTCCCCCATATAGCAGAGGGTAACCGAATCCCTTTTAAAATATTTATCGGCAAAGGCAAGGCCTGCACCCAGGGGGATCTGGCCCCCTACGAGACCATGACCGCCGTAGAAGTTGAATTCCTTTGAAAATATGTGCATAGACCCCCCCATACCCTTGGAAGTACCGGTGACCTTCCCGAAAAGCTCGGCCATCACTTTTTTGGGATCTACGCCCATGCCTATGGGCTGTACATGGTTCCGATAAGCCGTGATCATCCGGTCCTTGCCCAATTCCATGGCATGCAGCGAACCCGCCAGGACCGCTTCCTGTCCGTTGTAAAGGTGCAGAAAGCCCCTGACCTTCTGCTGAATATAAACAGCGGCAAGTTTGTCTT
>JARRLI010000018.1:0-18171 GCA_037387145.1 Robiginitalea sp.
CGGATACGGTCCACGCGTTCCGCATATACTTCCCGCATATACCTCCGGCGCATATTTTTAAGTATTTCGTTGCTGCCACTCTGAAGTGGGATATGGAAATGGGGCACAAACCGCCGGCTTTGGGCTACGAAATCTATCGTCTCATTCTTTAGAAGGTTCGGTTCGATGGAAGATATCCTGAGTCGTTCTATGCCCGAAACCTCGTCCAGGGCCTGCACCAGCTCCAGGAAGGTATGGGCGTGTTTTTTGTTGCCATATTCCCCCTTGCCGTAATCGCCGATATTGACACCGGTAAGCACGATTTCTTTGATACCCTGTGCAGCAATGGCACCGGCATTCTCAAGGACATTCTCCAGGCTATCACTTCGGGATATGCCACGGGCAAGCGGAATAGTACAATAACTGCATTTGTAATCACAGCCATCCTGTACTTTCAGAAAGGCCCGCGTCCGATCCCCAATCGCATAACTGCCCACATAGAAGTCCGCCTGGCTGATCTCACAGGAATGCACCCTGCCAAACTCCTGCTTCTCCAGGTCGTGCAGGTACTGCCCGATTCTGAATTTTTCCGTAGCACCGAGAACCAGGTCCACTCCCGGAATGGCAGCGATCTGCTCCGGTTGCAGTTGGGCATAGCACCCTACAACAGCGATGTATCCTTCAGGATTGGATCTTTGGGCCTGCCGTACAACCGATCGGAATTTCTTGTCTGCATTCTCGGTCACCGAACAGGTGTTGATCACATAGAGGTCTGCAGGCTCTGAAAATCCAACCTTCTGAAAACCTTCCTGTTCCAGATCCCTGGCAATAGTGGACGTTTCTGAAAAATTCAGTTTGCACCCAAGGGTATAATATGCAACTTTTCGCTCCATGCCCAGTACGATGATTCAGAGGGCTGCAAAGATATCAAAAATAACTGCATGTGCCTGCAATAGTGGCAGGGGCCTGACCTGATTCAGGAATTGCGGTATTTCGCACTTTCTTCAAAAACCCGCTGCAGGATCCGCTTATCCGCCCCGGTAAAGGGCACATTCCTGCGAGCCATGGCCACTTCAGCTGCTTCAAATGCTTTTTTTGTAAGATAGGTGCTGAATCCCGAGGTTCCGCCCCAGCTGTAGCTTGGGATGAAATTCCTGGGGAAACCGGCTGAAAATATATTGCAGTTAACCCCTACTACCGTTCCGGTATTAAACATGGTGTTGATGGCAGATTTGCTATGGTCTCCCATGATCAAACCGCAAAACTGCAGTCCTGTTTGGTCAAATCGTTCCGAAGCATAATTCCATAGGCGCACTTTTGCATAATTGTTCTTTAAATTGGAAGTGTTGGTGTCTGCCCCAAGGTTGCACCATTCACCCAGGACTGAGTTGCCCAGGAAACCCTCGTGACCCTTGTTGGAATAGCCGAATAGCACCGAATTATTGATCTCCCCTCCAATTTTACAATAAGGCCCTGCAGTAGTGGGGCCATAAATTTTGGCTCCCATCTTTACCACCCCATGATCTCCCAGTGCGAACCCACCCCGAATGAGCGACCCTTCCATGACGGCAGCCTCTCGGCCGATGGATATAGGACCTGATGTGGCGTTAAGCAAACTGTATTCTACTACAGCACCTGCTTCCAGGACCCTGGTCAGCAACTCGAACTCTTCTTCAAGCGCCTTCCCGTTCATGGAAAAAATATCCCTGGTATTGCGAACCTCGCGAACCGCATGTTCATAAATTACCTTTTTGAAGCTACTGAAATCTGCCTCGTGCTCCACGGTGGCAGTGCGATAGGCCAGAATGGCATCACCGGAGTACAGAGCCTCTCCGGTATTAAGTGCTTTCACGGCCCTGGCAAGTAATGCATCTGCGAATAAGGAACCTTTTATCAGTAGGTTATCTGTTCCGGATTCGACGGGATATTTCTCCTGCAGGTAAGGTTGTGTCAGATATCCCACAGGGTTCCCCAGGTGATGTTCCCATTTTTCCTTCAGGGTGAGTATACCCGTACGGATAGCGGCCACGGGCCTGGTATAGGTTAGAGGCAGGAGCGACGTTCTCCGATCTCCGTCAAATAGGATATAATGCATAAATGGCTTTTAAACAAAAGTAAGAAATGAAGTCAGAGTTAGAATACTATCCGATAACCGGAATAGAAAAAGGGCCGAATCTCATCGAAACGGCCCTCTTTGTATTCTTCAAAATCCTGTCCGGATTATTTTTTCTGGAACTTTTTGTATTTGTTCTTGAATTTGTCAATTCGACCGGCAGTATCGACCAGCTTCGCCTTCCCGGTGTAATATGGGTGCGAAGTCCGCGAGATCTCCAGCTTCACGAGGGGATAAGATACCCCGTCTACATCAATGGTTTCTTTGGTTTCCGCCGTTGATTTTGTAATAAAGACGTCTTCGTTGGACATGTCTTTAAATGCGACTAACCGATAGTTTTCAGGGTGGATGCCTTTTTTCATGACTAAAAATTCAATTATTTCCTGCTGTTTTTCGCGGGTGCAAATGTAAGCATTTTTGTTTAAATCCCGCGAGAAGATTAAATAAAAAATTAATAATTAATTCATATCTTGTCTGTAACATTTCTTCTTAACCAATTACTAATATTCGTAAAATTAAACTTGAATTTATGGAATCCAACCCACCTAAAATTGGAAAATTTTCATTCAATTATGGCTTAATACTGGGAGGTATTGGAGTCATTTTCGGAGTGATGTTATTTATGGCAGATGCCCACACTTCCCAAAGTCCGGTTAATTCTATTGTGAGCATTGTCCTAAGCATTGCCGTGATCTTTTGGGGAATCCTTACTTTCCGAAAGGCAAACGATGGCTTTCTGGCAATAGGACAGGCCCTTAAACTCGGTGCGGGTATTGCCCTGATCGCAGGGATCGTTTCCGTGCTATACACATTGCTGCTCTCTAATGTCCTGGATCCGGATTTCGCTTCCAAAATTATGGATGCACGCCTGGCCGAACAAGCTGCAGAGACTAATTTAACCGCAGAGCAGATTCAGGTTCAAAAGGAAATGGGATTGAAATTCTGGTGGGTGGGATACCCGGTCATCCTGATCGTTAACATCATCATTGGCCTTATCATAGGTTTGGTCGGTGGCCTAATCTTTAAAAAGGCGCAACCTGACTATTAATCCCAAAATTGTACTTTTGGAGCAGAATCAGAGATTCTGACACATGCACCTCTCCATTGTTATTCCATTATTGAACGAGGAGGAATCCCTTAAGGAACTCCACCATTGGATTGCAGGCGTTATGCAATCCAATGGGTATTCATACGAGCTCCTGTTCATAGATGACGGGAGTTCGGATAGAAGCTGGGATGTTATCCAGGAGCTTTCCGCAGCACACCCAGAGGTCCGGGGGATCCGATTTCTGAAGAATTTCGGGAAATCCCAGGCCCTTCATGCCGGTTTTAAGGCGGCCACAGGAGATATGGTCATCACCATGGATGCCGACCTGCAGGACAATCCTGAGGAAATTCCGGACATGCTCCGTATGATCGAGGAGGAAGGATACGACCTAATATCCGGATGGAAGAAAAAGAGGTATGACTCCATCCTGATGAAAAACCTTCCCTCCAAACTCTTCAATTGGGCGGCCAGAAAAACCTCCGGGGTACGGCTGCATGATTTCAACTGCGGCCTGAAGGCTTTTCGTGGCGAAGTGATCCAAAACATCGAAGTCTCAGGGGAAATGCACCGATATATTCCCGTCCTGGCAAAGAACGCAGGCTTCTCCCGAATAGGCGAAAAGGTAGTCCGCCACCAGTCCAGGAAGTATGGGAAAACCAAATTCGGGGCAGATCGCTTCGTCAAAGGCTTCCTGGATCTGATTACCATATGGTTTGTATCTAAATTCGGAAAACGCCCCATGCACCTGTTTGGGGCGCTGGGGGTACTGATGTTCATAATCGGATTCGGATTTGCCCTGTACCTTGGGATTGACAAGCTTTTCCTGAACCCCACAGGGCGCCTGCTGGCCCAGCGGCCCGAGTTTTATATAGCACTTACCGCCATGATCATCGGCACCCAGCTTTTCCTCGCCGGATTCCTGGGGGAAATGATCCTTCGCGTCAGAAAAACCAATGACCGGTACACCATCTACGAAACCCTGAATTTAGACAAACCATTTCCCAGTGTTGTTGAAGAAAAAGGAAGGTTGTAAAGTGTCCCTGCGCATGCATTGTTCAGGCGGAAACCGGATCAGTCAATTGGATTTTCTAACGTAACTTTGATAAAAATATTTATCCATGGATCCCTCGATATCCGAAAAAGCCCAAAGCTGGTTGACCGACTTCTTTGACCCTGCCGTGCGGGAAGAGGTCAGGGACCTTCTCGATAACCATCCTGAAGAACTACAGGACCGGTTCTACAAAAGCCTGGAGTTCGGCACCGGAGGGATGCGGGGCATTATGGGAACAGGCACAAACCGCATCAACAAATATACCCTCGGAAAAAGCACACAGGGGCTCAGTGCCTATCTGAAACAGACCTACCGAGCGGAAGATCTCCGGGTAGTTATTGCCTATGACTGCCGGCACAACAGCCAGTCCCTAGCCCGCACAGTAGCAGAGGTATTTTCGGCCAACGGCATCCATGTCTACCTTTTTTCGGAATTGCGGACAACCCCGGAACTGTCCTTTGCTGTCCGGCATCTGGGATGCCACGCCGGCGTAGTCCTTACAGCTTCCCACAACCCACCTGAATACAATGGGTATAAGGTATATTGGACCGATGGGGGGCAGATTGTACCTCCCCAGGACAGGGAGATCATCAATGCGATCGATGCGATTGAATACCAGGATATACGTTTTGAGCTCCGCGAAGACCTTATAGAGGAAATTGGCCGGGAAGTGGATGAGGCCTTTATCAGTGCCTCTGTGGCCAATGGAAGCTTTGACGCCCCGGGCAGGGAAAACCTTTCGATAGTATTCACCTCCCTGCACGGCACTTCTATAACAGCTATTCCTGAGGTACTCAGGCGTGCCGGTTACCCTGAGGTAACTGTAATCGAAGAACAGGCCACCCCTGACGGTGCCTTTCCCACGGTGAAGTCACCAAATCCTGAGGAACCCGAAGCCCTGGCCCTGGCCTTGGCCAAAGCAGAAGAAATAGGAGCTGACATCGTCATCGGTACGGATCCGGACAGTGATCGCCTGGGAATTGCGGTAAGAGATGAACAGGGAGGCATGATACTTCTCAACGGAAACCAAACCATGGTGCTGATGACGCGCTTCCTGCTCGACCGGCAGAAGGAAAAAGGCTTTGACGGGAACGAATTTATTGCAACTACCATTGTCTCCACACCAATGATGCAGACCATGGCTGAAGCATATGGAGTGGAATGCAAGACTTCCCTCACCGGCTTTAAGTGGATTGCCAAAATGATCCAGGATTTCCCGGAGCAGCAATTCGTAGGTGGAGGCGAGGAGAGTTTCGGGTACATGGTCGGGGACTTTGTGCGTGATAAGGATGCTGTCACCTCCACCCTATTGGCCTGCGAGATCGCTTCCCAGGCGAAACACGCGGGGCGAAGTTTCTACAAAGATCTCCTTCAGTGCTACGTCGATTTTGGATGTTACCGGGAACGCCTGGTATCCCTGACCAAAAAAGGCATGGACGGTGCAGCTGAGATAAAACGCATGATGCAGGATTTCAGAGAGTCCCCTCCTGCGAATCTCGACGGCTCTCCTGTGATCCGGATAGACGATTATAGGGCATCCTCCTCCAGGGACCCCCGCAATGGGGACACCCGGCCGATTGAACTCCCTAAATCCGATGTGCTGATCTATACCACGGAGGACGGCACCAGACTTGCTGCACGACCCAGTGGGACGGAGCCAAAAATAAAATTCTACGTGAGTGTTTCGGGTAGTATAAATACCGCGGAGCACTACGAAGTCCAGAAAGGGGAACTGGAGGAAAAAATGGACCGGATCCTGGAAGAACTCAAACTCAATTGATGACATATTTCAGAAAAATCCTCCGATTCGCTCTTCCCTACAGGAAATTTGGGTTTCTGAATATCTTTTTCAATATTCTATACGCCCTCTTCAGCGCCCTCTCCTTTGCTGCCCTTATCCCGATGCTCGACGTCCTGTTCCAGCAGACCGAAGCTATTACGGAAAGACCGAGCTACGAGGGGATCGGACAACTGGAAACCTTTGTCAAGGGATGGCTCTATTACCAGGTGAATACGGTAGCAGGGGAGGACAAAATGGGTGCCCTGGTATTGGTGATTGGACTGGTTTTGGCTCTTTTCCTGTTGAAAAATATTTTTAATTACCTGGCGATGTACTTCATTACATTCCTGAGGAATGGGATCCTGAAAGACCTCAGAAATGCCTCGAGATACAGCATTCCTTTCTCTCTATTCTGGAATTAATAGTTCGGGAGCCTCTCACCATTCTTTTTACCATTGCTGTGATGTTCCTGATCAGCGCCAAACTGACCTTATTTGTCTTTATATTCATTCCGCTGGCCGGGATGATAATCTCTAGGATCGGGAAATCGCTGAAGCGAAAATCCGACCGGGTGCAGGCGGAGCAAGGATCTCTGTTATCTATTGTAGAAGAGACACTTGGAGGTTTGAGAGTAATTAAAGCTTTTAATGCGGAAGGTCGGTTTATATCCCTCTTCAGGACATCGACGGAACGGTTTTTCCATTTTTCCAACAGCCTGTTAAACCGACAGAACCTCGCTTCCCCCACCGGAGAGTTCCTGGGGATCCTGGTCATTGGCGTGCTATTGTGGTATGGGGGTCAAATGGTTCTGGTGGATGGGACCTTAGACGCTTCTTCCTTTATTGCCTATATGGGGCTTGCATACAATATCCTCACTCCCGCCAAAGCTATCAGCAAGGCCTCCTATGGAGTTCGGAAAGGGAACGCCGCAGCGGAGCGGGTCCTGCAGATCCTGGAAACGGAAAACCCCATAAAGGATCCTGAGAATGGAAAGACCAAAGAGGACTTCCGGGAAGCCCTTACCCTTGAATCGGTTTCGTTTTCATATGAAACGGAGGCTGTGCTAACGGATTTTAACCTGGAAGTGCCAAAAGGCAAAACCGTGGCCCTGGTCGGGCAGTCAGGGAGCGGAAAGAGTACCATAGCCAATCTGGTGACCCGCTTCTACGATGTTAATGCCGGACAAATCTGCCTGGACGGGACAGATATTCGCGATATCACCAAGACCTCTCTCCGTGATCTTATGGGATTGGTCACCCAGGATTCCATACTTTTCAATGATACTGTGCGAAATAACATCCTCATGGGAAAAGAAGAGGCTACTCAGGAGGAAATTGAAGCTGCTGCCAAGGTGGCAAATGCCCACGAATTCATCCTGCAGCTTCCACAGGGATACGATACCAATATTGGGGACTCAGGGAACAAATTAAGTGGTGGTCAAAAACAACGGCTATCCATAGCCAGGGCAGTCCTTAAAAACCCTCCGATAATGATCCTGGATGAAGCTACCTCAGCACTGGATACGGAAAGTGAACGCCTGGTGCAGGACGCTTTGGAGAAAATGATGCGCAATCGCACCTCGCTGGTGATTGCCCACAGGCTCAGCACTATTCAAAGTGCAGACAATATAGTGGTGATGCATCAGGGCAGGATCCTTGAGCAGGGTACACACGAGGAATTGATCGCACGCAAGGGGGCCTACAGGAAACTGGTTGAAATGCAGCAACTGGGCTGAGCAAACTGGCTGACAGTCGGGCATCTGCTGGGATTTTAAACCTTTTTATCTTTCTAGGGTCTAAGAATCATGTCAATGGCTGAAGAATCCGACTTATTGCGGCAGTTAAGGGATGTGGCTTCCAGAGAAGCGGCTTTTCGGGAACTGGTAATGCAGTACCAGGAGCGCCTGTACTGGCATATCCGGCACATAGTGCTCAATCACGAGGACGCGGATGACGTATTGCAGGAGACCTTCATCAAGATCTTCAAGAACATCGATGGTTTCAAGGGCGAGAGCAAATTGTATTCCTGGATGTACCGCATAGCCACAAATGAATCCCTGAGCTTCCTGAAACGCAAATCCAGGATGCAGGCACTTGGCAATGAACAATTGCAGAGCTTTCTGGTAGATAACCTGGCCGCGGACCCCTATTTTGACGGGGACCAGGCTGAACTGGAGCTGCAGAAGGCCCTGATAACACTACCCGAAAAACAACGGCTGGTTTTCAATATGAAATACTTTGAGGACCTGAAATACGATGAGATTTCAGAGATCCTGGAAACTTCTGTGGGAGGCCTGAAAGCCTCTTATCACCTGGCCGTTAAGAAGGTTGAAAAATATTTAAAGGGCGAAACATCACCTGTTCCAGATCCTGAGATTAAACCTTTTAAATAAAAATACATCTAAAGATAAATGGGTAAAACTTCAAAAGATAGCGGGTTCAAGACGCCGGAGGGATATTTTGATCACCTTCAGGACCGGAGTTTGGACCATACGGCCCAGGTGAGAAATCGCCGGAAGGATCACAGGCATGGGTTCCGTGTTCCGGAAGGCTATTTTGAAGGGCTTGCCGACCGCCTTCAGGAACGCCGGAAAAACAAGGAATCCAAGGTACGGAGGCTCAGGCCGGTAAATCTAAGCTGGATAGCCGCTGCCGCGGCAGCTGTTCTTCTGTTGATACTGGTCCCGGACCGGGGGGAAAACTCCATCGAGTTTAAAGACCTCACGGGGGAATCCATTGCAGAATACCTCCAGACCTGGGAAGGGGACCTTAGTTCTGACGAACTGGCCGATGCCCTCCCCTTGAATGATATCGCCCTTGAGGATATTCTGGATGCATCTTTGCAAACACAACAGATAGCGGATTATCTGGAGAACAATACAGAAGCAGATGACGAACTTTATTGGGAAAGTGATGAATAGAATACTACAATTTGGAGGAGTACTGATTTTTATCTTTTGCCTGGGTAATGAAATCCATGGGCAGGAGGCCGGTAATCGGGAACAAATCAAGACCCTGAAAATCGCCTTTTTTACAGAGACAAGTCTTTCTACCTGAAAATCTCCGAAGAATTCTCAGCCGTGCGAACCCTCAGGCTATTCCAGGCAGAGCAGGATTTCCGAAGGCGGCTGTTACAGGAATACCGAAAGCGCAAGGGTAACAGGTAAGCCTTGTGACTGCACTAACGAAACCCCAAAATGGCAAGCCGGCCCCGGCCCGAGGCAATAGCGGTAGAATCGTTGATAAACCGCAGGCTATAGAACCCCTCATTGGAAAGGGTACGCCATGAATTTCCAGCATCACTGGAGTACGAAATCCCTGTAAATCCGACAGCCACGAGGTCCCGCCCACCCCTGCCGGGGACGTACTGCACGCAACTTTTATACCCGGTCGGTCTTCCGGAGGCACGCAATTCCCAGGTTCTTCCACCATCCAGGGTAGCTATCTTATTTCCGATATTTCCCTGGGGGTTTGTATAATCTCCCCCAATAGCATACCCCTGTTTATTATCGTAAAAATCGATACTGTATAGCCCTTCCGATTCAGAGACCGGTTTTGAAGGGGTATCCTGCAGCTCCCAGGTCGCACCCATATCCGGGGTATAATATACCCTTCCTTTGCTGGAGATCACCCAGGCGGAATCCCCTGCCATCGCAATATTTGAATTACTGGCCGCAAAGGCCCCCTCTTCAGGCAGGGCCGGTGGGAGCAGCTCACATGGTAATTTATTCCAGTGGTACCCCCCATCCCGGGTGAGCAGGATACTCAGACAACCCTCAAGGGCATCCCCAACAGCAATTCCATTTACCTCATCCCAGAAGGCCATGGCATCGTAAAAAACACCCGCTCCACGTTCTTCGTAGACCAGTTCCATTTGCCCCTGATCCCCGGTTTTATAGAGCAGGGCCGGGTCACCGGCCGATAGGGCGAAAAAATCACTGGAAGTGGATGCAACTGCCCTTAATTCAGGGTTATTTCCCTGGTTTTCAAGCCGTGCGGTCCGTAGGGAAAAGTCGCGGAGATCGAGACTGCCGATCACCCCATGACTTCCGGCAAACCCAACACTACCCGGCATTACCTTCAAGGCCCGGACCGAAATACTATCCAGCTGAACAGCCCTTATTTGCACCTCGCTGAAGGGTGTGGATTCCGTCGCAGGACCACAGCCGATAAGCATCAGAATAAGAATCCCCCAGTATCGCGTATGTATCATAGAAGCGTTTTAAGCTCGATAAAGATATCGCTTATCTTCCCAAAACAATACCTTTGCCTGCACTATGCAATTTCATAAAAATCTGATAGAGGGAGTACTGCATTGCCTGGATACCATCTTTAACCAGGGAGCCTACGCAGACCGTGCCCTGGAATCCCTTCTAAAGCAAAATCGCCGCTGGGGCAGCAGGGATCGTGGATTTGTCGCCGAAACGGTCTACGACCTGGTCCGCTGGAAACGTCTTTATGCGGAGATTGCCAATGTAAATCCTCCCTTCACACAAAAAGCACTGTATCAAATGATAGGTGTATGGGCCCTGCTTAAAGGACACTCCCTTCCTGCATGGCCCGAGTTTAAGGGAATTTCCAAACGGAATGTAAAGGAGCCACATGCGCGTCTGCTGGAAATCCGGAAATATCGGGAATCCATTCCAGACTGGCTGGATTCCCTTGGGGAGCAAAGCCTTGGGGCTGCGTTGTGGAACCAGGAACTGGCTGCCCTGAACACCCAGGCACCCGTAGTGCTCCGCACAAACCGGTTGCTTGCCAGTCCTGAAGCCCTGGCGGAAGAACTTCAGAAAGAAGGGATTGAAACTGATCTGTTGGAAGCATATCCGGATGCGCTTCAATTGAGGCAGCGTACCAATGTATTCAGGACCGGGTCCTTTAAAAAAGGCCTGTTCGAAGTACAGGACGCCTCCTCACAACGGGTGGCCCCATTTCTGGATGCCGCCCCGGGAATGAGGGTGGTAGATGCCTGTGCAGGGGCGGGAGGCAAGACCCTGCATCTGGCTGCACTCATGAAAAACAAGGGACAACTTCTCGCCCTGGATATTTACCCCTCCAAACTTTCAGAGCTTCGAAAGCGGGCCAAAAGAGCCCGGGCATACAATATAGAAACCCGGGTAATTGACTCTTCCAAGACCGTAAAACGCCTCAAAAACTCCGTGGACCGCGTCCTGATCGATGCTCCCTGTACCGGGTTGGGGGTACTTCGAAGGAACCCGGATGCAAAATGGAAACTACAGCCGGAATTCCTGGATAAGGTGTGTACAACACAGCAGCAGATACTGCGGCAGTACAGCGGAATGCTGCGTCCCGGGGGTATCATGGTATACGCTACCTGTTCCATCCTTCCCATGGAAAATACACAACAGGTTCAGGCCTTTCTCCAAAGCCCCGAAGGAAAAGATTTTTCTCTAGTACAGGAGACAACCCTGCTGGCCTCACGGGATGGTTTTGACGGGTTTTATATGGCTCAGCTCAAACGGAGCTGACAAACTGTTAACAAAACTGACAACCTGTTGACAAAAAGAGGATTTCAGTTGAAGATACAGGCGGGCAATATCCATCGAAAATAATACCTTTGTTGCCTGAAAAACTTAGAATACGGCTTCACATGATTCATTTCTTTGGAGATCCCCAATCAACCGTTTACGCCCTGGAATGCAATACTGACCTCAGGGCGGAAACTATTGAAAAACTCAGCTGGCTTTTCGGGAACCAGCCCAAACTGGAAACGGCGTCTGTAGACGCCTTTTTTGTTGGGCCCCGGGCAGCCATGGTAACCCCATGGAGTACCAACGCTACCGAAATTACCCAGAACATGGGCATTACGGGAATTACGCGGATCGAGTCCTACCATAATTGTGAAGCCTCGGAGACGGATTTCGATCCCATGTTGTTCCAGAAATACAATGGCCTGGGGCAGGATATGTTCCATATCGCTCATGAACCCGAAAGCGTCAGGGACATTCAGGATATTGCAGCTTATAACCGGCAGGAAGGTTTGGCATTAAATCAGGAGGAAATCCATTATCTGCAGGCCCTTAGCGAACGGCTTGGCCGCCCACTCACGGATTCAGAGGTTTTCGGCTTCAGCCAGGTAAATTCGGAACACTGCAGGCACAAGATTTTCAATGGAACGTTTATAATAGATAATCGGGAAATGCCTGATTCCCTCTTCAAAATGATCCGAAAAACTTCAGCGGCCCACCCAAATGACATTGTCTCTGCCTACAAGGATAATGTTGCTTTTTTGAAGGGGCCTGAAGTCGTTCAATTCGCCCCTAAACGGGCCGATGTTCCGGACTGGTACCGGGAAGAGGCGTTCAGGTCAGTACTTTCCCTCAAGGCAGAAACGCATAATTTTCCCACTACCGTGGAACCATTCAATGGAGCTGCCACAGGTTCGGGAGGGGAGATCCGTGACAGGCTTGCCGGCGGGAAGGGCGCCCTCCCCCTTGCAGGGACAGCTGTGTATATGACCGCATACTCGCGGTTGGAGGACGGACGTCCATGGGAGGACCATTTCCAGGAGCGCAAATGGCTTTATCAGACCCCCATGGATATCCTGATTAAGGCCTCGAACGGGGCATCGGATTTTGGAAACAAGTTCGGGCAACCCCTGATCAGCGGTTCTGTACTTACCTTCGAGCACCTGGAGGCAGAAAGGATGCTTGGATACGACAAGGTCATCATGCTGGCAGGAGGCATCGGATACGGAAAGGCCGACCAGGCGCTCAAGGATACCCCGAAAAAGGATGACCGCATTATCGTCCTCGGGGGAGACAACTACCGGATTGGAATGGGAGGGGCAGCCGTTTCCAGTGCGGATACGGGCGAATTCAGCACGGCTATCGAACTCAATGCCGTTCAGCGGTCTAACCCTGAAATGCAGAAGCGGGCAGCCAATGCCATTCGAGGGATGGTGGAAAGCGAAGAAAACCCGATTGTATCCATACACGACCACGGGGCAGGCGGACACCTGAATTGCCTGTCCGAACTGGTGGAAGAAACAGGGGGGTATATCCATCTTGAACGTTTACCCGTTGGTGACCCCACCCTTTCCGCCAAGGAATTGATCGGGAATGAATCTCAGGAACGCATGGGACTGGTGATGGCGCCAAAGGACATGGACCTGCTAAGGCGGGTAGCAGCGCGGGAACGCGCTCCACTCTACGATGTCGGACAAGTAACGGGTGACCGGCGTTTTACCTTTGCTTCTGAAAAGGAAACCCCCATGGACCTGCAACTTTCTGACATGTTTGGAAGTTCCCCCAGGACCATCATGAGAGATCATACCACGGAGCGTACCTATGCCGACCTTACTTATAAGATTGAAAACTTCCACCAATACCTGGAGCAGGTACTGCAACTCGAGGCAGTGGCCTGCAAGGACTGGCTGACCAACAAAGTAGACCGCTGCGTGGGAGGACGCGTTGCCAAACAGCAGTGCGCCGGCCCCCTCCAGCTGCCACTGAACAATTGCGGGGTGATGGCCCTGGATTTCAAAGGCAAGGAAGGGGTTGCCACCTCCCTTGGTCATTCTCCGGTCTCAGCACTTATCGACCCGGAAGCCGGAAGCCGGAACAGTATCGCAGAAGCCCTTACCAACCTGGTTTGGGCACCGCTGAAAGATGGCCTTAAATCCGTAAGCCTTTCAGCCAACTGGATGTGGCCCTGTAACAATGAGGGAGAGGACGCCCGCCTGTATGCTGCCGTAAAAGCCGCCTCGGATTTTGCGATGGACCTTGGGATTAATATCCCGACGGGAAAGGATTCCCTGTCCATGAAACAAAAATACCCGGACGGGGAGGTCCTGGCACCGGGTACCGTCATTATTACTGCAGGGGCTCACTGCAGCGATATCCGCCGGGTGGTTGAACCTGTTTTCCAGCCAAAGGGAGGACCGGTATATTATTTGAACGTATCCCTTGACAAACACCATCTGGGAGGTTCTTCCTTTGCCCAGACGCAGGGGAAGTTGGGGAGTAAGGCCCCTACCATACAGGATCCGGAATATTTTGGCAGGGCCTTTGACACCCTTCAGGAACTCATTAAGAGCGGGCATATCCTGGCTGGTCATGATGTGGCCTCAGGAGGACTTGTCACAACGCTCCTGGAACTCTGTTTCAGCACGCCCGGTCTGGGAGCCGATATCGACCTGACTTCACTCGAACAACCTGATCTGATCCGGATCCTGTTTGCAGAAAATGCCGGGGTGGTCCTGCAGGCAGCGGATGATAGAATTGAGCACTCATTCTCAGAGGCCGGTATTTTCTACCACCGAATAGGAAAGGTAACCGAGGATGCCAGGCTCTCCATCGCAAATCAACGGATGAGCATGGATCTCGATGTAGCAGCGCTTCGGGATACCTGGTACAGAACTTCCTACCTGCTGGATAAACAGCAAACAGCTGCAAACCTGGCCGCGGAACGCTATCAAAACTACAAGCTCCAGCCGCTGGAATATATTTTCCCCAGCGAGTTCAGCGGGCTCCTGCCCAACCTTAAAACTCCAGAAGGCAGCCGGCCCAAAGCGGCAATCCTGCGGGAGAAAGGAAGTAATTCGGAGCGTGAAATGGCCCATGCGATGTACCTGGCCGGATTCGATGTTAAGGATGTACATATGACCGACCTTATCAGCGGACGGGAGGATCTGGAGGACATCCGCTTTATAGGAGCAGTAGGAGGTTTCTCCAACTCAGACGTCCTTGGAAGTGCCAAGGGATGGGCCGGGGCATTTAAATATAATGAAAAAGCGAGGAATGCTCTTAGGAAATTCTTCAGCCGTCCGGACACCCTTTCTGTAGGGATCTGCAACGGCTGCCAGTTGTTTATGGAACTCGAACTCATACACCCGGACCACGAGATCCACGGCAAGATGACCTTCAACGATTCCTACAAACACGAGAGCAGTTTTACCTCCGTCCGGATTGGCCAAAATCACTCGGTTATGCTTTCCAGCCTGGCTGGAAGTACCCTTGGGGTGTGGATCTCACACGGGGAGGGCAAATTCCATCTGCCAAATGCAGAAGCGCACTACAATATCGTGGCAACGTACGGGTATGAAGGATATCCGGCCAATCCGAACGGGAGCGATTACAACACTGCCATGCTCTGCGATGACAGCGGGCGGCACCTGGTTACCATGCCCCATATAGAACGTTCGATTTTCCCATGGAACTGGGCGTGGTATGATCCCGGGAAAGAAGACGGGGTTTCCCCTTGGCTGCAGGCCTTTGTCAATGCACGGGAGTGGATTGAATCCCATGGCTAGGGGCCTTTAATGCTATTACCTGAATGAAAACATGGACCTGTCCTCCCGCTTAGGTAGGTGAAATGCCTGCAGGGGTTCCGGAGCGAAAATCTGAGTGGTCGTCCTGCACATTGGATTTCTTTTTTTCTACCTTTAGAAGAAACCGTAATACCAGGTTAAATAGCATCCAATGAAAAATAGAATCCACTTGCTGTGGCTTGCAGCCGTACTTTTTGCACAACCATGTATCTTAAACGGACAGTTTACGCTTGAGCAGTCACTTGGCGGTCCCTACACAGAGTCTCTTAAAGCCGCTCCGCAGGGAGATCACCTGGCATGGGTGGTCAATGAAAAAGGAATTCGCAACATCTGGTATACCCCTGTGGGGGAACCCCGGGCGCAACAGCTTACTTGGTATACTGAAGACGACGGCCTGTCCATTTCCCTTGAGGGGGTCCTGGATGGAACGGTTATTTATGTCAGGGGGAATGGTAACAACCGCAAAGGCGAACCGGCCAACCCCGCCAGCCTGAGGCAAACACCCGAACAGCAGCTGCTCCGGCTGGATATTGCAAGTGGCGCTATAGACACCCTTGTTGCCGCATCCTCAGCAGTACTGCATGCAAACGGCACCGAGCTCCTGTAGTCCATCGGCAAAAAGGTGTACCACATTGCTGATCTTACCGCGGATAAACCAGAGCCACGCTTCCTCTTCGAAGTCCGGGCCGGTGTGGGTTCCCTTTCGTGGTCCCCGGGCGGGGGCCAGATAGCTTTTGTAAGTTCACGTACAGACCACAGTTTTGTGGGGATCTTTGATTTGTCCGAGGCACGGATCCACTGGATGGCTCCCGGACTGAGTTTCGACGCATATCCGGCATGGTCGCCGGACGGAAAACAAATTGCCTTTATTCGGCGGCCGGGGCAAAGTAAGGACGAACTAAGGAACCTTACCGGAGGGAATCCTTTTGAAATCATGGTGGCAGAACTTGCTGAAGGCACGGCCAGATCTATCTGGAAATCCCCTGGGGACGATGGGGGTTTTTCACAATATTATCCGAATGAGCCATTGCGCTGGACCAGGACCGGAAAACTCCTGTTTTACTCTGAACACGAAGGGTGGAATCATATCTATGCCATGCAACCTGACGGCAGCGGCCTTACGGATCTGACCCCCGGAGCCTGTGAAACTGAGAACAGCAGTGTTTCCCCTGATGGCAGGATCCTATATTCCTCCGGGAATTGTGCCGATATAAACCTCAGAGATATCTGGAAGACAGATATCCTCACTGGGGAATCTTCCAGGGTAACAGGACCGGGCGGTATTCAATCACATGCAGAAGCGCTGGCCGATGGCGCCTTTGCCTACAGGGAAGGGCTATACAACCGCCCTACTTCGGCAGTCCTGCACTACCGGGGCAAGTCCATTGATCTGGGCCCGGCCGGGACGGGGTTTCCCCAAGACCAGCTTCAGGAACCAAGGGCCGTTCGTTTCACGGCAGCTGACGGAGTGGAAATCCACGGGCAGCTCTTCTCCCCTCCCCCGGGGACAAAGAAAAAGTACCCGGCTGTCATTTATATGCATGGAGGTCCTATTCGGCAGATGTTATTGGGTTATCACTACAGCGGATACTATGCAAATGCATATAGCATGAACCAGTACATGGCCTCCAAAGGGTATGTGGTACTCTCGGTGAACTACCGGTCAGGGATTGGCTATGGCCGTGATTTCAGGCGCGCGCCGAACCAGGGACCCAGAGGTGCCTCCGAATATCAGGATATCGTGGCCGGTGGTCGATACCTGCAATCCCTCCCGGAGGTAGACCCTGAAAAGATTGGCCTTTGGGGAGGTTCATACGGAGGTTATCTCACTGCCATGGGCCTGGCACGGAACTCTGAACTGTTCAAAGCAGGTGTGGATCTGCACGGTGTACATGACTGGGCATGGCGAGCCCGTGATTTTTCACCCGGCGGTGGCTGGGGAATCGGCAAGGAACAGATGGACGAGGCTTTTAAATCATCCCCTGTTTCCGACCTGTCTTCCTGGCGTTCCCCCGTATTGATCATCAGCGGGGACGACGACCGCAATGTGATGATAGGCCAGTCCATCGATCTAAAGAACAGGCTCGATGCGCTGGGTATCTACAATGAAGTTCTTGTATTCCCGGATGAGGTCCACGGGTTTTTAAAGCACGATTCCTGGCTAAGGGCCTTCCAGGCGACCGTTTCTTTTTTCGACCGGTATCTGAAGAAGTAAGGCCCGGATCAGGGCGTATGAACAAAAGTTTTTTAGCAGGCTTGAAACGGCCCCGCCATAACCCTAATTGATAGATTCTCAGAATCTATACCGACAGATTGCGAATTCTATTGTATAATAGGGGTTGCTTTTTGTATTTTGCAAACTCCTAAAAACTATTGCAAATGCAAGCCATCACCCGATTATTCGATATCCCATATTACCAACTGGAAAACTGGAAACTGGAAAAGGCTATGGTTACCAAGTATGAAGGTGAATGGAGGGCAGTTTCCACCCAACAGTTTGTCGACCAGGCCAACGCCATTAGCAGGGCACTGCTTCGCCTGGGAGCAAAGAAAAATGATAAGATCGCTATGATCTCCATGACCAACCGGACCGAATGGGGCATCATGGATACGGGTATTCTGCAGGTCGGGTGCCAGAATGTACCCATTTACCCTACCATTTCAGAGGAGGATTATGCCTATGTCCTGAATCATTCCGAGTCTGTTTTTTGTTTTGTTTCCTGTGAGGAAGTGCTGGAAAAAGTGCGGGCCGTTCAAAAGGAAGTCCCCTCCCTAAAGGAAATTTATAGCTTTGACCGGATCGACGGTTGCAAACACTGGAGCGAACTCCTCGACCTGGGGGCCGACCAGGCAAACCAAAAAGAGGTGGAAGCGCGGAAAGACGCCGTGAAACCAGAGGATTTGGCCAC
>JARRLI010000019.1:0-7023 GCA_037387145.1 Robiginitalea sp.
AACAACGGCAAGTACGCTTCATCAAACCATCTGAAGCTGGTTCATTTGCCTCCAAAACGGATTTGTGGATCCTGTACCAGCCCGATCGTACATTCAATCCTGTTTACGACCTGCTAAAGTCCAACCGGGCACCTGTAATGACGCTGACCGGAGTGTTTACCGATTGGGACTATTTGAATCAGGCACAGCAAACTTTTAGGCTACAGGAAGAAGGTCCTCAGGAGGAGGTTTTGCCGGAACTCAATCCCGCCTTCGGATATTTTGATGGTTCCGATTGGGATATAAGCAACTATCCCCCCCTGAGCGGAACCCTGGGGGACTATTTTATCAAACCACCCCATGAAGCCTTGTTGGGGCAACGCGTTATGGGTATTTCGTTGAAACAGCCTCTGTTAGCACTTATCCGGGGAGATCAACGGCGGGAAGCCGTACTCTTTGGGAATGGTATCTGGAAATGGAGGATGGGCGCCTTTGCGGCGAATGGTGATTTTGGGAATTTCGATGCCATATTCGGTAAAATATGGCTTTTTCTGACGGCAGGTCAGGAAACGGATCGCCTGAACCTGGAATACCTGACTGTTTATAACGGGCAGCAGCCTGCAGTTATCAGGGCACGCTACTTCGATGAGGCCCTGAGGTTTGACCCCGGGGCCACGCTCAACCTTCAGATATCCGACAGTACAGGAATAGAGCGGGCCTCCTACCCCCTCCCATTGGGAAAAGGATATTATGAGGCTGACATCAGCAATTTGCTTCCCGGCACGTATACCTTCAACGTCAAGGCGGAAGGAACGGACTTTGCCAAAACGGGGCAATTCAGGCTCCTGGCTTTCGATCTTGAGAATCAGCGACTCAGCAGTGATCTGCAGGGCTTATCACACCTGGCGCAAACCAGTGGAGGATATTTATACTTTCCTGGAAATCTCGAACGCTTGAAAGACAGCCTCTTGCTTTCTGAGCGATTCAGACCCGTACAGCGAACCCGTCGAAATGTAGTATCTTTGATAGATTATTGGTGGCTGTTGGCGTTAATCGCAATAGCCCTTGGAACAGAATGGTTTATTAGAAAATATATCGGTTTAATTTAAAATTAAAGATCAGATGGACAAACTTCCAAAAATTGCATTACCTGTCATATTTTTAATTATCGTAGTGGTAATTCTAATTTCTAAATCGGCTATCACCATAGGATCGGGTGAAGCCGGTGTGCTCTACCGTACATTCAGCGGTGGAGTAGTTACAGACGAACCCCCGTTAGGTGAAGGATTTCACATCGTAGCACCATGGAATAAGGTATTTGTTTATGAGGTAAGACAGCAAGAGGTTTTTGAGAAAATGCAGGTTTTATCTTCCAATGGTTTGGAGATAAAGTTAGATGCTTCGGCCTGGTTTGAACCTAAGTATGAGTTTTTAGGAAAATTACATCAGGATAAAGGAGAAGCCTATGTTCAGCGTATTTTGTTGCCTACTATACGATCCGCTGCACGTAGTGTTGTAGGGCGTTATACTCCGGAGCAGCTGTATTCGAGTAAGCGGGATGCTATTCAGGCAGAGATCTTTGAAGAAACTAAGAAGATAGTAGATGGTCAGTACATCCAGCTTAATGAGGTTCTGGTAAGAGATGTTACGTTACCGCCAACTATTAAAGAAGCAATTGAGCGAAAATTAAAGCAGGAACAGGAGTCTCTTGAATACGAGTTCCGATTGATCACAGCAGAAAAAGAAGCACAGCGGCAAATCATCGAAGCCCAGGGAAAAGCAGACGCCAACAGGATTTTGAGTGCGTCCCTGACAGATAAGATTTTGCAGGACAAGGGTATAGAAGCTACATTAAAGCTCTCAGAGTCACCCAATGCAAAGATTGTTGTTGTGGGTTCCGGGGATTCGGGCCTGCCACTGATTTTGGGAAATAATTAAGGGATGCCATTTTTGAGTTTAAAAAATATTCCATTAATTTTGACTCAATTATGAGAAAAACAATTTCACATCACCATTTTTCGACTTTCGCTCAAGCGAGGTAGGAAGGTATGTTGTGAATCCAAGATATTTTTTAAGCCCGTTTGAGAAATCGAACGGGTTTTTTATTTGACCAGAATTCATACCCATGGAAACCATTAAAATTGCAGTTCAGAAAAGTGGACGGCTGAATGAAGATTCACTGCGAATGCTCAAAGATTGCGGCATATCTATTGATAACGGCAGGGATCAACTCAGAGCATCTGCCCGGAATTTCCCTATGGAAATTTTCTATCTCAGAAATGGAGATATCCCCCAATACCTCAGGGACGGGGTGGTGGACATCGCCATAATTGGTGAAAACGTGCTAGTTGAAAAGGGGAATGACCTGCAGGCCGTTGAAAATCTTGGATTTTCCAAATGCAGGGTATCCATTGCTGTACCAAAATCTGCCACCTATGAGTCCGTACACGACCTGCAGGGCAAGCGGATTGCTACTTCCTATCCAAACACTGTAAGGCAATACCTCGAGAACAAGGGAGTACAGGCTGATTTACACATTATTAATGGTTCTGTCGAGATCGCTCCCAATATCGGTTTGGCAGATGCAATCTGCGACATTGTTTCCAGTGGGAGCACACTGTTTAAAAATAACCTGATTGAAGCAGAGGTTATACTCAAGAGTCAGGCTGTTCTTGCGGTTTCTCCGAAGATGCAAGCAGCCCAGCGCCGAATTCTGGACCAGTTGCAGTTCCGGCTGAGATCAGTCCTGGAAGCCCGGCAGAATCGGTATGTGCTAATGAATGCGCCTAATGACAGCCTTGATGCCATCATTGAATTGCTGCCCGGAATGCGGAGCCCTACGGTGCTTCCACTGGCAGAAGAAGGTTGGAGTTCCATCCATACAGTTATCAACAAGGACCGGTTTTGGGAAGTCCTGGATAAGGTCAAAAAGGAAGGGGCAGAAGGTATTTTGGTCTGTCCTATAGAAAAGATGGTCCTATAAATTTTATACGGCAAGCATGGAATTGTTGAGATATCCGGATCGTACATCATGGGAAGCAATATTGAAGCGACCTTATAAGGACCTGAGCGCCTTAGAAGACATCGTGCGTAATGTTTTCTCAGAGGTGAAGGATCAGGGAGATGCTGCCCTGGAGTCCTTCACTAAGCGCTTTGATGGGGTCGAATTGTCTGAAATTCGTGTACCATCAGATAGTATTTCAGATCAAGCGGATAAAATTTCCCTGCCCTTGAAGGAGGCCATTGAAGTGGCCTATGAAAATATTTATGCCTTCCATGCTGCTCAGAAAACGCCTCGGGTGGAAGTAAACATGCGAACGGGTGTGCAGTGCTGGCAGGAAAAGAGGCCCATTGAACGGGTTGGCCTCTACATTCCGGGAGGAACGGCTCCCCTTTTCTCCACGGTCCTTATGCTGGGGATCCCCGCACAGATTGCTGGCTGCAGCGAAGTGGTTTTATGTTCTCCACCGAACAAAAACGGACAACTGCACCCCGCAATACTGTACGCAGCACAGCGGTGTGGGATCTCTATAATTTGCCGGATCGGAGGCATACAGGCCATTGCCGGCATGACCTACGGTACCCAAAGTGTTCCCAAGGTCGATAAGATATTTGGTCCCGGGAATCAATATGTCACGGTTGCCAAGCAGTGGGCCAGCCGGTTAGATGTGGCTATTGATATGCCTGCAGGGCCCAGTGAACTGATGGTCGTTGCCGATGATACTGCAGTGCCGGAATTCATCGCATCGGATCTGTTAAGTCAGGCAGAACACGGAACGGATAGCCAGGTCCTGTTAGTTTCGGATAAAGAAGCGGTCCTTGAGGCGGTCAGTGCGTCCCTCGAAGCACAGATCGGGGAATTGCCACGTGAACAGATCGCAAGGCAGGCGATGGCTAACAGCAGGGGGGTGTTGTTGAGATCCAGGGAAGAACTAGCCGAGATCGTTAATGCCTACGCCCCTGAACACCTTATTATCTGCCATCGGGATGAGGAATTCCTCTTGAGGGAAATATACAATGCTGGCTCGGTATTCCTCGGGAATTACACTCCTGAGAGCGCAGGGGACTATGCCTCGGGAACTAACCATACCCTGCCCACAAATGGATTTGCAAGGCAGTACAGCGGGGTTAACCTGGATAGTTATACCAAGAGCATAACCTATCAGCGGATCGACCCAGACGGACTTCAGGATATAGGCCCGGCCATTGAGATCATGGCCAGGGCAGAAGGCTTGGAAGCCCACGCCAAAGCAGTGGGTATCCGGCTGTCAGCTATAAAAAGTAATGAGTAATTAGTTAAATCATGGAGGGGAAGCGTCTTATTGACCAACTTGTGCGTCCTGCCATCAGGGAGCTGAAGCCCTACTCTTCGGCCAGGGATGAGTTTACAGGACCGGGTAATACCATGATCTTTCTCGACGCTAACGAAAACCCTTTTGAAAGTGGAGTCAACAGGTATCCGGATCCGCACCAACGGACTTTAAAAGAACGGTTCGCCACCCTGAGGGACGTGAATACTGATCAGTTGCTTCTGGGGAATGGCAGCGACGAAGTACTCGACCTGCTGTTTCGGGTATTTTGTGAACCTTACAGGGATCGAGTGATCACCCTACCGCCAACCTATGGCATGTACAGGGTCCTGGCAGGGGTAAATGCGGTAGAAAATCTGGAAATCCCGCTAAGTAAAGATTTCCAGCCGGTAATCGTACCAAGATCCTTTTTCTGTGTTCTCCGAACAACCCCACAGGGAATTCCCTGGCAAGGGAGAAGGTCGTGGAACTCCTGGAGAAGTTCCAGGGTCTGGTTGTGATCGATGAGGCATATATCGATTTTTCTGAAGCCCCGGGATACGCAGCACTCCTGCCGCTGTATCCGAACCTGGTTATCACCCAGACCTTGTCAAAGGCTTTTGGCCTGGCGGGTATCCGGCTGGGAATTTGTATAGCTGCCCCGGAAGTGATCGCATTTCTGAAACGCATCAAACCGCCCTATAATGTAAATGAACTAACACAGCAAAGGGCGCTTTCGGCCCTGGATGATCTGCACCGGACGGAAATGGAGATCAGTGTAGTCAGGTCGGAGCGCGAGGGTCTGTCAAAAGACCTGAATAAGATTCCTTTTGTAGAACAGATCTTTCCCAGCGATGCAAATTTTATCCTGGCCCGCGTAGATGACGCAAAGGCAAGATACCTGCAGTTGCTGGACAGGGGTTTCGTCGTACGCGACCGCTCTTCCCAACTACACTGTGAAAATACCCTGCGCTTTACGGTAGGCACCCCGGAGGAAAACAGGAAGTTGTTGCAAACCTTGTGGAAACTCAACGAAACAGAAGAGACATGACAAAAAAGAAAATATTATTCATCGACAGGGACGGCACTTTGATCAGGGAGCCGGAGGATGAACAAATAGACGCTTTTGAGAAGCTGGATTTTTACCCTGAAGTTTTCAGTTATCTGAGCAGGATTGCCCGGGAACTCGATTTTGAATTGGTAATGGTCACCAATCAGGACGGGCTGGGGACTGAATCCTTCCCGGAGGCTGATTTCTGGCCGGTACAGGATTTTATCGTCAAGTGCTTCGGGCAGGAAGGGATTGAGTTCAGTGAAATCCTCATCGATCGAACCTTTCCCGAAGATAATGCACCGACCCGGAAACCGGGAACAGGGTTGCTTCAGAAATATTTCAGCCCGGACTACAACCTGGCTCAGAGTTACGTTATCGGGGATCGCCTCACCGATATGGAGCTTGCCCAAAATCTCGGGTGCCGGGGCGTGTTTATAAACTCACATGCAAACCTGGGTGCGGAAGAAGTGCAGACAGACAGCGCTGAGCTTGATAAGGTCATTGCATGGGAGGGAATTTCCTGGAAAGGGATTTATGAATTCCTGGCCCGGCCGGCCCGGGAGGTATCCCATAGCAGGAAAACGGCGGAAACTGAGATTGAAATTCATCTCAACCTGGATGGTTCTGGAAAAAGTGACATTCAGACGGGACTGGCCTTTTTTGACCATATGCTCGATCAATTGGCCCGGCACGGCCACCTGGATCTTTTCCTTAGGACCAAGGGCGATCTGCATGTAGACGAACACCACACCATTGAAGATACGGCTATAGCCCTGGGTGAAGCAGTGGCCAAGGCACTGGATAAAAAAATCGGAATAGAAAGATATGGTTTCTGCCTTCCGATGGACGATTGCCTGGCTCAGGTTTCCCTGGATTTCGGCGGACGCAACTGGTTGGTATGGGAGGCTGTATTCAAAAGGGAAAAGATAGGGGATATGCCCACGGAAATGTTTATGCACTTTTTTAAATCCTTCTCAGACAGTGCCCGCGCCAACCTGAACATTAAAGCGGAGGGACAGAATGAGCACCATAAAATTGAAGCCATATTCAAGGCATTCGCCAAGGCGATCAAAATGGCTGTCAGGAGGGATCCGGAGAAACGTATTCTGCCTACCACCAAGGGAATGATCTAACACAAGGAACATGGATCTGGTAATTGTAAATTACGGAGCAGGGAACATCCAAAGCATCCGGTTCGCCTTTCAGCGTTTGGGGTATACCCTGGAGCTGAGTTCTGATCCGAAACGGATCCGAAAGGCAGACAAGGTTATTTTTCCAGGAGTGGGAGAGGCCTCAAGCGCTATGCATAAACTTACAGAAAGCGGGCTTGATCTTGTAATTCCGGAGTTAAAGCAACCGGTTTTAGGCATATGCCTGGGCATGCAGCTCATGTGCCGAAGCTCTGCGGAAGGATCCACCCGCGGGCTGGGGATTTTTGATGTGGATATAGTCCGGTTCCCTGATGACCTGAAGGTCCCTCAGATCGGCTGGAACAGCATTCACGAACTTAAATCCCCATTGTTTAAAGGACTTCGGGAAGATGAATACATCTATCTGGTACACAGTTATTACGCTCCAATCTGTACGGATACCATTGCTGTGAGTGACTATGGATTCCCATACAGCGCTGCCCTTGCCAGGGATAATTTTTTCGGGGTGCAGTTCCACCCCGAAAAGAGTAGCACTCCCGGAGCCCGAATA
>JARRLI010000019.1:7167-18347 GCA_037387145.1 Robiginitalea sp.
CTCGCTATAGACCTTATTGATGGAAAATGCGTACGGCTGACCAGGGGGGATTACAGCACCAAAAAAATATACAATGAGGATCCTCTCGAAGTCGCGCGTTCCTTTGAAGATGCGGGTATTGGCTATTTGCATCTTGTGGACCTGGACGGAGCCCGGTCAGCCCATATAGTCAACCACCGTATCCTGGAACAAATTACCGGAAAGACAAAGTTGCGGGTCGACTTCGGCGGAGGGCTCAAATCGGATGAGGATGTACGAATAGCTTTTGAGTGCGGTGCAGCCCAGATCACAGGAGGAAGCATTGCCGCCACTGAACCTGACAGGTTCCTATCCTGGCTAGAACGGTATGGACCGGAACGGATTATACTCGGGGCAGATGCAAAAGATGGGTATATTGCGGTATCCGGATGGGAAGAAGCGACCGGGAAAGAGCTTTTTCCCTTTGTATCTGACTATCAGTCGCATGGAGTGAAATACGTGGTATGTACCGATATAAGCAAGGACGGAATGTTGGAAGGACCCTCCACAGAGCTCTATAAGCAGTTACTGCAACGATCAAGAACATCAGAAACCCACACTGAACCGGAAAAGGTAGCGGGCATCGAACGTCCCGGTATTCATTTGATCGCCAGCGGCGGGGTGAGCAATCTTGAAGATTTACAACAATTACAGCGAATTGGCTGTGAGGGTGCTATTGTAGGCAAGGCTCTTTATGAAGGGCGTATTACTTTGAAAGAACTGCAACCGTTAACAGAACAAGGATGACAGAAAGACAAGACCCTATTTCCTTAGAATTCCTGGAGCAATCCGTTGTGCGGATGCAGGACTGTTCGGAGCGTATCGCCAAATGCTTGAAGATGCTGGACGATGAAGCATTTTGGTATCGGCCGAATGAGGCTTCCAATGGCATTGGACAACTGCTGGCCCACTTGAGCGGGAACATACGGCAGTACATCCACAGCGGGATAGGGGGAGCGCCAGATACCCGGGAACGCCAACAGGAATTTCAAGATCCTCCGCAACGGGACCGGACAGCGGTAGCAACCGAATTTTTTGAAGTAGTGGATAAAGCTGCACAGCATATTAAAGGCGTTTCACAAATAGAATTGCTCCGCAGCAGGACCGTTCAGGGGTTTGAGCTAACCGGATTGGGCATCATTCTTCATGTGGTGGAGCACCTGAGTTATCATACGGGGCAAATCGCCTATATCACAAAACTCCTGACGGATCGGGACCTCGGTTTTTATAAGGGCATCGACCTGAATGTGAAAAACAGTTGAACAATGCTGACCAAGAGAATCATACCCTGTCTTGACATCAAAGATGGACGTACCGTGAAAGGGGTCAATTTTGTGGACCTCCGGGATGCCGGCGACCCGGTTGAACTGGCAGCAGCCTATGCAGCTCAGGGGGCGGACGAACTGGTATTCCTCGATATCTCGGCAACAGAGGAAAAGCGAAAGACCCTGGCGCAACTTGTTCGGCATGTGGCCGAGCGTATCGATATCCCTTTTACGGTAGGGGGTGGGATTAGTTCTGTGGAAGATGTGGATGTACTATTGCACAATGGGGCCGATAAGGTTTCCATAAACTCCGCGGCCGTTCGAAATCCCGATTTGATCGACCAGCTGGTGCGTAAATTTGGATCTCAATGCATTGTGGTAGCCCTGGACGCCAGGAGAGTAGATGGAATATGGAAGATACACCTGGTAGGGGGCAAGGTGCCAACGGAGGTCGAACTTTTCGGCTGGGCTCAAGAGGTGGCGCAGCGGGGAGCGGGTGAAATTCTGTTCACCAGCATGGAACACGACGGAACCAAAGGCGGTTTTGCCAATGATGCCCTCCGCCATATGTGCAGCCTGATCAATATCCCAGTCGTTGCTTCAGGAGGTGCCGGTACCATGGAGCATTTTGCGGATGCATTTACGAAGGGAGATGCCGATGCCGCCCTGGCAGCAAGTGTTTTTCATTTTAATGAAATACCGATTCCCAGCCTTAAAAAATACCTGCAAGGGCAGGGGATCCCAATACGCATATAAAATCTATTTATGGATAGGATTGATTTTGAAAAAGGAAATGGGTTGGTGCCTGCCATTGTGCAGGATGCCGATTCTGGGGTTGTGCTCATGTTGGGCTATATGAATTCCGAAGCCCTGGAAGCTACCCAGAAATCAGGGTTGGTAACCTTTTACAGCAGAAGCAAAAAACGCATGTGGACCAAAGGGGAGGAGAGCGGGAATACGCTCAGTCTGGAAGGGATTTCCCTTGACTGTGACCAGGATACCCTGCTGATACGTGCCCGTCCCAAGGGTCCTGTCTGTCATAAAGGGACAGATACCTGCTGGGGCGAAGCCAATAAGAACCCCTATGCTTTCCTTGGACGTCTGGAGTCTGTCATAGCCGATCGTAAAAAAGAGGCAGCCTTAACCGAAGACAGCGGTAGTTACGTAGCATCCCTTTTCCAAAAAGGCCTGAACAAGATCGCCCAGAAGGTGGGGGAGGAGGCGGTGGAAACGGTCATAGAGGCCAAGGACACAAATGACGAGCTGTTTCTAAATGAAAGTGCAGACCTCTTGTTTCATCTCATGGTATTGCTGCAGGCCAAAGGATTCACCCTGGCCGATGTTATTTCTGTGCTGGAAGCCAGGCACCGATAGGCTCGTTAAGAATTCTTAAAATTTCGGCATCCTGCTTCAAATATCGTATTTTTAGGGTGCTATGACAGTAAGAAAAGGATTCCGGTTTACCACGTATAAAACGACAGAGCGTTCTCCCTTCGAAAAACTCTTCGATATATTCCAGGAACTCATTACACATACCTCCGGGGAAGTGGAGGAAGCCCTGGATTGGCTTCGTGAATTGGACAAGGAATATGAGCTGACCGATGCGGATTATACCATAGATGATTTTATCGAAGACCTCAAAGCCAAGGGCTACCTTCGGGAGGAGATAGAATTCGATCCGGATGCAGCTGAAGGAGAAGGCGGCCCGGGAGACCCATCTTATTCCATGACCGCCAAGCTGGAACGTACCCTTCGAAAAAGGGCGTTGGATCAGATCTTCGGACAACTCAAACGAAGGGGTAGCGGCAATCACCGAACAGATAAGACAGGCCTTGGAGATGAGCATACAGGAGACTTCAGGGCCTACAGGTTCGGGGATAGTCTGGAACAGATATCCATGACCGAAAGCCTGCGTAATGCACAGATAAACCATGGCATGGACGAGTTCCGCCTGGATGAAAACGATTTGGTGGTAGAGGATACTCATCACAAAGCACAGATGAGTACTGTGCTGATGATCGATATCAGTCATAGCATGATCCTTTACGGGGAGGACAGGATAACACCGGCCAAGAAGGTGGCGATGGCCCTGGCAGAACTAATTACAACAAGGTACCCAAAAGACACCCTGGATATCCTGGTCTTCGGGAACGATGCATGGCCCATCGGATTGGAGGAACTTCCCTACCTGAAGGTAGGACCCTACCATACCAATACCGTAGCGGGGCTTCAACTGGCCCTGGATCTGCTCAGGCGGAAGCGCAATACCAACAAACAGATCTTTATGATCACAGACGGAAAACCCTCTTGCCTGAGGCTGCCGGATGGAACCTATTATAAAAACAGTGTAGGCCTGGATGATTTCATAATCGAAAAGTGCTACAACATGGCCAGCCAGGCGCGCAAACTCCATATCCCCATAACTACCTTTATGATCGCCCAGGACGCTTACCTTAAGCAATTTGTTCGGCATTTTACGGAAGCAAACAAAGGTAAAGCCTTTTTTACGGGCCTATCAGGGCTGGGAGAAATGATCTTTGAGGATTACGAGCAAAACCGAAAAAAACGCATACGAGGATAAACCATCTACTATTATGACAGATAAAAAAGGTACAGCTCCTGAAATCAGGACTTTTGGCGCCTTAAAAAAAGCGGGTTATGTCAGCAGGCCCATTAAGGAAGAGATCCGGGAAAACCTTATGCGACATATCAAGCAGGGCAGCCCTTCCTTTGAAGGGGTATGGGGGTATGAGAATTCCGTAATACCTCAGCTGGAACAGGCACTTCTTTCCCGCCATCACATCAATTTGCTTGGCTTGCGCGGACAAGCTAAAACACGTCTTGCCAGGCTGATGGTTGGGCTTCTTGACGAATGGATCCCGGAAGTTGAAGGCAGCGAAATTCACGATGACCCCTTTAACCCGATTTCAAGGCACGCCAGGGAGGCCTTGGCCGTCAAGGGAGATGATACGGAAATATCCTGGTTACACCGGTCAGATCGCTTTTATGAAAAACTTGCAACCCCTGATGTGACCGTGGCAGACTTAATCGGGGATGTCGATCCGATCAAGGCGGCTAACCTGAAACTTTCCTACGCGGATGACCGGGTTATACATTTTGGCATGATTCCCAGGGCCAACCGGTGCATTTTCGTAATTAATGAACTTCCAGACCTGCAATCCCGCATACAAGTTGCACTATTCAATATTCTGGAAGAGGGGGATGTGCAGATACGCGGTTTCAAGGTACGCCTTCCCCTGGATGTACAGTTCGTATTTACCGCTAACCCAGAGGATTATACCAACCGGGGTAGTATAGTTACACCGCTAAAGGACCGGATTGGATCCCAGATTCTGACACATTATCCGGAAAACCTCCAGACCGCCCGTAAAATTACCGCCCAGGAGGCATCCCTGGATCCCGAACAGAAAAAAGAGATTACCGTACCCGATATGGCCAGGGACCTGTTGGAACAAATCTCATTTGAGGCACGTAAAAGCGAGTATGTGGATCGCAAAAGCGGAGTAAGTGCCCGAATGAGTATTACGGCATATGAAAACCTGATCAGTACGGCTGAAAGGCGCATGCTGTTGTCAGGAGCAGATCATACCACGGTGCGTTTAAGCGATTTTATGGGGGTTATCCCCGCGATTACCGGAAAAATAGAACTGGTGTATGAGGGAGAGCAGGAAGGGGCAGACAGCGTCGCCCTAATCCTTGTCGAGGAGGCTGTAAATACACTTTTTTCAACATATTTCCCAGAGATCAAAAAGCTCGAACATAAAAATGCAGATTCACCCTATGACGGACTGACCAACTGGTTCTTCGAATCGGACGGCCTTGAGTTGCCGGATGATGTATCCGATGCAGACTATCAGCGGACACTCCAAATGGCAACACCTCTTATCGCCCTGGTTAAGAAGTTTATGCCTGATCTGGAGGAATCCTCCGTTCCTTTTGCATGTGAGTTGGTATTATGGGGCCTTGTGGGGAATAATAAATTGAGCAAGAGCCGCTTTATGGAAGGCTTCAGGTTTAGAGACCTTTACGGGAGCTATATCCGGGACCTTTAGCCGAATATCAAAAAAGCCCCGGAATTACCGGGGCTTTTTCTTGCCACAACACATAAATACCTGCTATTGCCAGGAATTCATATTCTTATCGATTTGATCAAAATCATAGGACCCCAACAGTGATCTGCGCTGTCTGAAGCTGTATACCGTTAGCATTACAAGAAAAATTTGCAGTATCAGGATTAAAACGCCAACCGGGAGGAAGGTATCCGGGATAAGATAAGCGCTGAAATCATCATAGCTCATCAAAATGTACAAAGTGTCAAAACACTTGAAAATATAGATCATCAGGACTGCATACATTCCGTATTCAACATTGCGCATCACAGTATCCGGGTATTCCTGTTCATGGATTCTAAAGCGAATCGCATGCAAAAAGACAACATGCAGCACGCTGACCAGAGGGAATATGTAATTATCGATTTTTAGGAAATAAAATTGATTGCTGTAAAGACCGTAGAAGTTCAGGACAATAAGTAGTGGTAAAATACCTAGTGTTCCATAGTAGCAGATCTTCCATGCCTTGATACTGCCAGATTCGGGAATATTTGTGTTCGGGTTCACGGGGTTGGGGAACTTGTTTGCCTTTAAAAACGCAGGCAACCAAAGGTTATTTCAGGGAATTCGATGAATGACATCCAATGTTGTAAAGCTTCAGGAAGTTGTTGTGAAAAATTCCTGAGGGGAGGGCTGTGGCCCGTCAGGAACGCTTCATCGGATAAAAGTGAAAATGCGTTAGACTCCTCCAGATCCATTCCAGGGGTCCGTAGTAATGCTTCCTGAGCCACCAGGTGCTGATCAGGACCTGGACAATGATAATCCCAAGGGCCATCAAAAAGGCGTAGGTATTTCGAACCGTCCCCAAGAGCCCGAGGCCCCACCCGTAAAAAATCAGGGTGCCGATAATGCTTTGCACTACATAATTGGTCAGGGCCATTCGACCGTAAGGGGCAAACCGATTCAATTGGCGTTCAAACTTTGGGGATTTGTACAGGAGTACAAATCCCGCCAGGATAATCAGTGTCATGGCCAGATTGGCCAGATCCAGGGCGGTAAGCCCAAACATGGCCCACCAGGTGTTGAAATCCGGTTCTGGCCCGAGCTGTACAAAAAAGAAGCCGGACAGACCAATGAAAATCACTAAGGAAGCCAGCCCAATCCATAAGGCATTCCGGGTTTCTTTTCGAAATTCCAGATATTTTCTGAAAAATTTTAGCCGGCCAAACCAAAGCCCCAGTAGGAAAAAGCCAAAGGTCAGATATCCACGGCCGAAAATCCCCATCTGAAATTCCGCCTTCATAATGTGACCGGAAATGGCATTACTTCTAAATACATCCAGAATGCTGCCGGATTTAATCGTGTTGAAATACGAAGTGTTTATGGCACTATTCGGATCGATGGCATTCTCTATAAAAATGCCTTCACCACCACCGCACATAAAGATCAGAAATCGTGGGATCCCCAGGAAAAGTAATCCTGATACCAACAGGATCCACGACGAGCGTATTCGATAGAAAGGAATAAGAAACATGCCCAGCAGGGCATAGACCGTGAGGATATCCCCGCGGTAAAAGAGATGATGGAGATATCCAATGCCCAATAACAGGCAGAGTCTCCAAAAGAAGGTGCCTTTAAAATCTTCCTGCCGCTGATCGGCCGAATCCATCATGATAAAAAAGCTAAGGCCGAACAGAAAAGAGAACAAGGCGAAAAATTTTCCTCTGAGGAACAGGAGAATGAATCCGTTGATAACCAGGTCAAGAACGCCCTGGTTGGCGATGGCCATGGCCTCTTCAGGCACCGGGCCTCCTGCATAGTTTTCCACCATGTGGACAATTACAATTCCCGCCAGGGAAAATCCCCGCAAGGAATCTACAATTCCCATTCTTGACTTGGAAGAGGAAATTTGCATGTTTTCGGTTGGATTTACAACTATTAGAACATCAATAGAAAGAAATGTTACAGTCTTGTGTATTTTTATTCAGTATCCTCCCGATTTCCAAACTATGACGGAACAGGCCATTAATCAATACCTTTTAAAAATACAGTTCCTCGGGTTTCGCTACAGTGGCTGGCAACAACAGCCTGAGGTGAAAACCGTGGAAGGGATGTTGCTTAAAACCCTGCATTTCGTGCTGCCGGGAAGGAAGGTGAAACTTTTGGGGGCAGGGCGCACGGACGCCCTGGTCTCGGCTATGGATTTTGGGGTTCAGTTCATCCTAACCGGGCACGCCCTTGATTCTGAACCTGCATTCCTCAAGGCCATGAACTCAAACCTGCCTCCGGATATCCGGTTGATCTCCGTGCAAGAAGTGGGGACTGATTTTAATGCCATTCGGGATTGCAAGTACAAAACCTACAGGTATTACTTTACCTATGGGGCAAAACCACATCCATTTTGCGCACCCTTTCTCGGCTATTTCCCGGGAGACCTGGATATAGCATCCATGAAGCGGGCAGCTTCGGAATTTGTGGGCACCCATAATTTCAGCGCTTTTATTGTCCGGCCTTCCAAAATGACCCTGAGCACCCGTACCATTGAAATATGCAGGCTAATGGAAAATATTGATTTCACGGCTAGTTTTTTCCCGAACACAACCTATTTCCTCGAAGTTGGAGGGGCTGGCTTCGGACGCAATCAGGTGCGGATGATGATGACCGGATTGCTGGCCCTGGGGAGGGGGCATACTTCGTTGAAGGAACTTCAGGAATCCCTCAAAACCGGGACTTCCCTGGCACTAAGGGAAATTGTGCCTGCCTCTGGACTCCAGCTGGTGGATCTTTCCTTCAGGGAGTAAATGCGACTATTTTCTTATTCAAAAAGGTCGGCAGAAAGGTATCGGTCCCCCCTGTCGCAAATAATGGATACTATCACCCCTTCGTTAAGCTCTGCAGCAAGCCGCAAGGCAGCTGCCGTGGCTCCGCCACTGCTCATGCCCGCGAAAATGCCTTCTTCTGAAGCCAGCAGTCGGGTGGTTTTCCCTGCCTCCGCCGCGCTGACTTCCATGATGCGATCAACTTTCTGAGGGTTAAAGATGGCAGGCAGGTAGGCCTTGGGCCATTTCCGGATCCCCGGGATCCTGGATTCCCCGTCTGGTTGTACCCCAATTACCTGAATGCGGGGGTTTTGTTCTTTTAAGAATGAAGAAGTGCCTGTAATAGTACCTGTTGTTCCCATAGACGACACAAAATGTGTAATACCTCCCCGGGTATCCTCCCAGATCTCTGGTCCGGTGGTCTTGTAGTGGGCTTTCCAGTTGTCGGGATTGGAGAACTGGTCCAGCATTATATAGCCTTTTGTCTGTGCTATTTCTTCCGCATAGTCCCTGGACCCTTCGATGCCACTGCCGGCAGCGGTCAGGGTAACTTTTGCGCCATACGCCCGCATGGTCTGAACGCGTTCCCGGGTGGCATTTTCAGGCATTACCAACTCTATATCCAGATCGTATAACTGGGCGATCATTGCCAGGGCGATCCCTGTATTTCCGCTGGTTGCCTCTATTAGCCTGCTCCCCTTTTGGATATTCCCCCTTTCCAGGGCACTGCGGATCATGTTCAGGGCGGGCCTGTCTTTTACACTTCCTCCAGGATTCTGTCCTTCGAGTTTGAAATACAGGGATACCCCGGGCTTTACCAGTAGCTTCCTGGAAGCCACCAGGGGAGTATTTCCAATGAGTCCCAATATATCAAAGGGCATTTTCCTTCGTTTTTATACCGAATTCGCACCGATTACCGTTTCTCCACCGAGAATAGTTGCATTTGCATAGATAGTGACATTGTTTTCGATGGTCGGGTGCCGTTTGACTTTCTGTAAATCCTTCGCCACGTAAAGGGCTCCCAGGGTAACCCCCTGATAGATGCGCACGTTGTTTTTGATAATGGTCGTTTCTCCAATTACCACCCCTGTGGCGTGATCGATGAAGAAAGACTCTCCGATCGTCGCCCCTGGATTGATATCTACCCCAGTCTGTCGATGAGCGTATTCGGTCATAAGCCTGGGAGCCAGGGGTACACCCCTCAGGTGCAGCTCATGAGCCAGGCGGTAGATGGCAATCGCATAAAAGCCGGGATAGGAGAGGTATATTTCCTCAAGGGAGTTAGCCGCGGGGTCACAGGAGGCAATTGCAGTTGCATCGAGCTTTAGATTTCGCAGTATTCCCGGGAGTTTTTCTACATAGGAGTTCCAAAGCTTCCGGCAGGGTGGATCTGATTTCCATCCGCAGAGCAGCAGCAATTCTTCAAACTGATCTTCCAGGGTGGCCAATTGTTCCCGAACTGGGGTTTCACTGTCGAAGAGTGTTAGGAACTGGTGATCGGTGAATGATTCGGTTAGCCGCTTGAGCCTGAACCGAAGCGCTGGATCCGATTTGCATTTTTCGATGCTTTCTATGAGTTGTTCTCTGTCCATTTGGCTCATGTATTCTATCTTCAAAAGTACCTATTTACACTATCGGGTACTCCTGTAAAAGCGTTAACTTTAGCTTAAAGAAACTACAGGATGTACCGGTGAAGGACATCCTTATATTTAAAGTCGTATGGAATCACCAGTCATTACAGGGCAGGTTATGGATTTCTTGAGGGAGCTCCGGGCGCATAATAGCCGGGAGTGGTTCGAGGTCCACAAGGACAGTTATCAATTGGCCCGTACTGCCGTAGTAGCCTTTACCGAGGCCCTCAGGCAAAAACTGCAGGCGCACGACCGCATCGAGAAGGTCAAAATATTCAGAATTTACAGGGATCTTCGTTTTTCAAAAGATAAAACCCCTTACAAGCCTCATTTTGCAGTTTCTTTTTCACGGGAAGGAGCAGACCTGAGGGGAGGCTATTACCTGCGTATCAGGCCTGGAGAATCCTTTATAGCCTGTGGTTTCTGGAACCCGAACAAAGAAGATCTTTTTCGAATCCGCAAAGAGCTAGAGCTCGATGCCCGTCCCTTTCGAAAAATCATAGAATCCCAATCCTTAAGGGGCGTTTGGGGAGATTTAGAGGGAGATGCTGTAAAGACAGCACCCAAAGGATTTGATAAAGAGCACCCGGAGATTGAACTTATCCGCAGGAAACAGTTCATTTTTACGCGATCTTTCCAGGACGCCGAGGCTTATGAGCGAGATACTCACCACGAACCTCAATGGGGAATCCTTACTGGGCCACTGAGATTTCGAGGAGTTGCAACTGGTCCTTCAGGCGTTCGATTACCATGTTCATCATGCGTTTGTTAAGGGCCGAAGAAGACTGTATGTACGATTCGTATTCCTCCAGGGTAAACATCCCGATCAATATACCTTTGAGGGAATTCCTGAACTTGATATCTCTCTGGATGGCATTTTCGATATACTTGAGCTTTTTCTCCTGACCCAGGTCGTAAAAGTATCCTTTGTGCTTGATGGCATAATTGCGAAAGGCTGCAAGCAACAGGTCGTTTTGAAGCTTGATGACCGGCCTGAGGGTTTTATTCTGAAAGGATTCGTCGGGGGATGCTTCTGCAGAAGTCTTATTCCTGCGAAGCTCCGGTCTGATCCGGATCAGATCGGTGGAACGGGAACTCATGAAAGTTAGTTTGTATAAAATTATCGATTTCACTTGCCTGACAACCTGCCGGGAATGGAAGTTGTTAACGGGTTTATAAACATACCAATCAGATAAGCGGCACTCTGAATTCCATACACCGTGCAGATTCCCGAATGCACGTAACTTCAGGGATTCATTACCTTTAATTATGCTTAATTCCAGATTGAAAAATAATAATGAACACATCGATAAATCCATTTACGGGCGAAGTCCTGCGTAGTTTTGATACAATTTCAGATAAAGAACTTCAGGCCCG
>JARRLI010000020.1:0-8788 GCA_037387145.1 Robiginitalea sp.
CTGAATGTATTCCCAGCCGACCGAAGCGCCTCAATGGGTTCCCCTACCCCCAGTCCGCGTATGGATATGCTGGAGACATTCCTGAGTTCTATGGAATCCTGATCTGCCAGATTGAACAGGATGGGCTTGCTTACTCCGGAATCCAGTATGAAATTCAGGGAAGCCCCGTTGACCTCCAACGGGATGATCATAAGGTTGTTGATCAGTTGAAACCTGATTTTATCCGATCGCTCCTCAGATTGTGGCAGGTGGTATGCCTGGCTAAAGACAGAAGTAGTACCGAGCAGGAGCAGAAGAGCCAAAATCCCCATAACAATTTGCAAAATACACATAATTAGCTATCTATACCTTTAAGTTACTAAAAAATATCATTGCTCTTAGTTTTTTAACATTCTAATAGCCCATCTGGTGCAATCAGCGTTTGATTCCCTGTGCAAAATTGAGTTGCTTTCTATACTATGATTTCTCACTTTTGTTTATCAATTCAGTTCTGATGCCTGTAATATCCAAAAAGGGAAGGGCCATGCCAGCCTCTCCTATCAGAAAGCTCGTACCATTCGCCGAGGCGGCTAAAAAAAGAGGGGTTGAGGTAATTCACCTCAACATTGGCCAGCCGGACATAAAAACCCCGGATGTTGCCATGGATGCTGTCCGCAAAGCACCCCTTGAAGTGCTTGAATACAGCCGTAGTGAAGGTAATGAGAGTTATCGCAAGAAACTTGTCCGATATTATGCGCTGCACGGTATAGAGGTAACATCCGACGAAATCCTCATTACTACCGGTGGTTCGGAGGCCCTCTCATTTGTAATGGGCTGTATTGCAGATCCCGGGGATGAGGTGATCATCCCGGAGCCATTCTATGCAAATTATAATGGTTTTGCCACTGCCAACGGCATAAAGGTAATGCCTATTGCGTCGGACATAGAAGATAATTTTGCCCTTCCGCCCATAGAATCTTTTGAAAGCTATATCGGGCCCAGGACACGGGCCATTTTGTTGTGCAACCCCGGGAATCCAACCGGCTATCTCTATTCTGAAGAAGAGATCCGAAAGATTGCCGGCCTTGCGGCTAAACACGACCTGTTCCTGATCGCTGATGAGGTCTACCGGGAATTTACCTATGACGGTAAAAAACACCACTCCATTTTGAAGGAACCAGGCATGGATCCGTATGCCGTGGTCGTGGATTCTGTTTCCAAACGCTACAGCATGTGCGGTGCGCGAATCGGGTGTATCGTAAGTCGTAACAAGGAACTGATGCAAACAGCTCTTAAGTTTGCCCAGGCACGCCTTTCACCCCCTACCCTGGCACAGATAGCCAGTGAAGCGGCCCTGGACACACCCCAGGCGTATTTTGACCAGGTAATCGAGGAATATACCGGGCGGCGTGATCTTCTGCTAGAAGAACTTTCCAAGATAGATGGAATTCGAATTGCCCATCCCCAGGGAGCTTTCTACTGCATGGTAGAGCTGCCCGTTAAGGATGCGGATCACTTTGCACAGTGGCTTCTCGAAGAGTTCCAGTGGGAGGGTGCCACAGTGATGGTAGCTCCCGCAGCCGGTTTTTATGCTACTCCGGGCCTGGGTTCCCGGGAGGTGAGAATAGCCTATGTGCTGCAGCAGGACCTGCTGCGCAAAGCAGTTCGCATTCTGGGCAAAGCGCTTGAGAAATATCCGCATTGATGGAGATACAGGAACATATTTCTCTCAAGCCCTACAACACATTCGGTATTGACGTGCCGGCCAGTCATTTTGTGGAAATCGATTCGGTGGAAACCCTGCAGGAAATCCTGCGAACAGAAGGATTGCCTGAACCCTTTGTCCTGAGCGGAGGGAGCAATTTGCTGCTCACCGGTCCGCTTCAGGCCCTTGTTCTCTATATTAATATTCCCGGGAAAGAGATAATCCGGGAAACTGAACGGGAATCAATTGTGCGATCGATGGCCGGTGAAAACTGGCACGACCTGGTTCTCTGGACCCTGGACCAGGGGTTGGGAGGTATCGAGAACCTGGCCCTGATCCCAGGAAAAGCAGGGACCGCGCCCATACAGAATATTGGGGCATACGGGGTAGAAATCAAAGATGTCTTTGAAGCCTGTGAAGCCATTGAAATAGCAACCGGGGAACTCAGACGGTTTAAGAGGGATGAATGCGCTTTCGGGTACCGGGATTCTTTTTTCAAAGGCGAGGGCAAAGGAAAGTTCATCATCGTTTCGATCGAGCTCAGGCTCAGCAGGAAAGACCATGCGGTTTCCACCTCATACGGCGCTATTTCGGCTGAGTTGGAAGAACAGGGCATTATTCAGCCTGGGCCCGCAGACATTGCTAAGGCAGTCATTGCCATCAGGGGACGTAAACTGCCCGATCCCTCAAAACTGGGAAATAGCGGCAGCTTCTTCAAGAATCCGGTCATTCCGTCTCAAACCTATGCCTCCCTGAAAAAGTCGTTTCCTCAATTACCAGGCTACCCGCAGGATGGGGAAAATACAAAGATTCCTGCCGGCTGGCTGATCGAACAATGTGGATTCAAGGGATACCGTTCGGGAGATGCCGGCGTGCACAAAAGGCAGGCCCTTGTGCTGGTAAATTACGGCAATGCCTCAGGAGAGGACCTTCTCAATCTGGCGAGGAATATACAGGAAACTGTGTACCGCAAATATTCCATAGCACTGCAGCCTGAGGTCAATATCATCTAAACAGGGCTGGGCCGTGGATAAACCCATAAATGTTATAACCCCTGAAGCTTGAAAGCGACAGGGGTTATACCAAACCAAACTAACCAAAACAAATTATTATTCGGCGAAGTGAGAGAATCGCATCCCGGGAGAGCCCCCGGATAACAATCTTATTTTTATCTTCGCGTTAACCTATATACGGTTATAAACTCGGAATTGGATGCCGTGTGCTTCTTTTTTTCCGACACCCTCCCAAAACATGAGTACCCTACTTGAGAAACATATCGTTGAACTGCTGCACGATGGTGATGAAAAAGCGATCTCTTTGCTGTACGAGCATTACGGGGAAACGCTCTACGGAGTAGCCCATAAGGTGGTCAGAAGCGAAGAATTGGCCCAGGACGTTCTTCAGGAGAGTTTCGTGAAAATTTGGAAAAAGGCCCATACTTACGACCAGTCCAAAGCAAAATTATTTACCTGGCTCTTCCGGATAACACGAAATACGGCCATCGATAAACTAAGAAGCTTGTCCAATAAGGCCGAAAAAGAAATCCAAATGGATGTTTCGGACGTATATAACGTAGGTGAGGAAAATATCCGGCCAGAGCTGATCGACATGAGAAAACAGCTCGAAAGGATAGAGCCCAAGTATCAAATTGTACTGGAAGCCTTGTTTTTTGAGGGTATGACCCAGCAGGAAGCCAGTGATGAGCTCGGGATTCCGCTAGGTACCGTTAAGTCCCGATTGAAGATAGGGCTTAGGGAATTAAGAAAGATCTACGGAGCCGCCTCCTTGTTAATGTTTTACTTGACCCAATGGTTATGAAAGAAAAAGTACGCATATTCCTGGAAACCGATCTGCTGGAGAAATACCTTCTGGATACCACCTCTGCGGAAGAAACTGCAAAGGTAGAGCGCTATATCGCCATGTATCCTGAAGTAAGGGATACCTACAGGGAATTGGAAGAAAACCTTGAAAAATTCGCACGTCTGTACTCCAGAAAGACTCCAGATGGCCTGAGAGAACGGATTTTGAGCAGTATTCGCAAGGGAGAAAAAGGCCGTATCCGATTCATTAGGTACGCGATTGCTGCCAGCATCACTGCGCTGTTCTTCGCAGGTTCATCCTACTTCTTCTGGGATCAAAATCAAAGCCTGCAGCAGGAAAATGCCCTTGTAAACAACAAAATCCAGGTACTGGAAGCCGATATGAAGGAGCAGCTGGAAGATGTGCGAAATCAGTTCATTGTCCTGAACAACCCGGAAACCCGGAAATATTTGATGAATGGAAACAGGAAGGCCAGTGAACTAAAGGCGGTTGCCTATGTTAACCCGGTGAAGAAACTTTCATACATCAACGTACAAAACCTGCCTCAGCTGCCTGAAGATCAATGCTACCAGATGTGGGCAGAAGTTAATGGGGAAATGGTTAACATCGGTGTACTGAAAGACTTTGGGGGAAAGGACAAGCTTCTGGCCCTTCCTTATGGCGAAAAGGCGCTGAGCTACATTACCATTGAGCCTAAAGGCGGAAACACCTCCCCTTCTGTTCAGAATATCGTGGCTAACATCAAATATTGAAGGTAGCCTTAACATGGATAAAAGCCCCTGAGTTAACGGGGCTTTTTTTGTATCTTTGCTGAAACTGATCTGAATGGAACTCATATTGATTACCATAGGTTTGCTCGGGCTCGCTTTTGCGGGTATTGCCATTAAAATTTGGTCAAAAAAAGATGGCCGGTTTGCAGGAACCTGCGCCAGCCAGAACCCATTCCTGAACAAGGATGGAGCAGCCTGTGGATTCTGTGGAAAACTCCCTTCAGAACAGGATTGCAGGCAGGAGGCCGGTTCCTGAGTCCAGTGTACCCGCCCGATGTCATCACCTCCCAAATTACATGTAGTTGCCTCCGGAAGACGACGCCATATTAGCCTGTATTGAAAAAGCCAGGGACGGTAATCAAAAAGCATTCAGTCAGCTTTTAGACCGATTCTGGCCGGAAGTCTATGGTTTCCAGCTTAAACGCACACAAAACGAAAACGATGCAGAGGATATTACGATACAGACCTTTGCCCGTGCTTTTGATAAAATAGCCTCTTACGACTCCCATTATGCATTCAGCACATGGTTGATTACCATCTCGAAAAACATCCATATCGACCTGTTGCGCAAACGCAGGCGCAATGTTCTTGAGCATCGGGAACGCAATGTGAACGAGGCCATGAAGAAAGTCCTTGACGAAAGCCCCAGTGCGGAAGACCAGCTGATCATTGAACAAAACCTGAAGACCCTTCTTGAAAATATTCGTAAACTGAAGCCCACCTATCGGGAAGTAATTGAACTGAGGTACTTCAGGGAAATGAGCTATGCCGATATTGCTCAGGAATTGGAGGAGCCAATCGGAAATGTCAAGGTGAAACTACTTCGTGCCAAGAAACTGCTGGCCTCCCTTATTTCAGAACGGCCCAATTGAGGACAGGCCCCTGTGATACATAAAGGAACCGGGAGGTACCGCCTCCTGTTCCAACCCTTTTTTGTTTGTATATTTGTCAAAAAATGAGCTATGAGCAATGCCACCCTGGAACCTGCCAGCCTGCCCAAGGGAAAACCCAAATGGCTGCGGGTTAAATTGCCCACCGGCAAGAAATATACCCAGCTTCGAAGTTTGGTAGATACCTATAACCTGCACACCATATGTACTTCGGGAAGCTGCCCCAATATGGGTGAATGTTGGGGGGAGGGCACGGCAACTTTTATGATCCTGGGTAATATTTGCACCCGTTCCTGCGGATTTTGCGGGGTTAAAACAGGCCGTCCTGAGGAAGTGGACTGGGCTGAACCTGAAAAAGTAGCCCGTTCCATTAAAATAATGGGGATTAGGCATGCCGTAATTACCTCTGTAGACCGGGACGACCTGAAGGATATGGGTTCCATAATGTGGTCCGAGACGGTGAAAGCGATCCGTCGGATGAATCCGGATACCACTTTAGAGACCCTGATACCCGATTTTCAAGGGGTAGAAGCACACCTGAACCGTATTCTTGAAGTTGCCCCGGAGGTGATTTCCCACAACATGGAAACAGTACGCCGTCTTACCCGGGAAGTTCGAATTCAGGCAAAATACGACCGTAGCCTTGGTGTTCTTCGGTATCTGAAAGAACAGGGGGCCCGACGCACCAAGTCAGGCATCATGCTGGGACTGGGAGAAGAAGAGAAAGAAGTATTGCAAACCCTGGAAGATCTCAGGAAAGCTTCTGTGGATATAGTGACCATCGGACAATATCTGCAGCCTTCAAAGAAACATTTGCCGGTCCGTGCGTTCATAACCCCGGATCAATTTGAGAAATACCGGGAAATAGGGCTGGAAATGGGATTCAGGCATGTAGAAAGTGGTGCCCTGGTTCGTTCCTCATACAAGGCACACAAGCACATAACCTGAGAGCCCTGACCCCAAAGACTTCGCTGTCATGAAACGAATTACTGTGGGTATTAACGGATTCGGACGCATAGGCCGCACCCTCTACCGACTGCTGGATGGTGAACCCGGAATCCGGGTAGCCATGGTCAATGATCTGGCCGACGCCCCTACCCTGGCCCACCTGCTTAAATACGACAGCATCCACGGAGTTTTTTCAAAAACTATTGATTCAGGGCCTAATTATATCAATTGCGGTACAGAAAAAACTGAGGTTACCCGGTTCGAGGACCCAGGAAAAATTCCCTGGGCAAGGGCAGGGGTTGACCTGGTTGTTGAGTCCACAGGCAGGTTCAAAACGAAGGAAACCCTTGAAAAGCACCTGAGCGCAGGGGCTTCCAGGGTATTGCTTTCAGCCCCGCCTGAGGAAGAAAGCATTCCGATGATTGTTTATGGAATCAACCACAACACCCTTGACAAAGGTGATCTTATTTTCAGCTGTGCCTCCTGTACCACACACAATGCAGCTCCCATGATCCAAGTTCTGGATGAATTGTGCGGCATACAGCAGGCGTATATCACAACAGTCCATTCCTATACCTCGGACCAGAGCCTGCACGACCGGCCCCACCGGGACCTGCGAAGGGCCCGCGCTGCAGCCCAATCCATTGTACCCACTACAACAGGTGCCGCAAAGGCATTAACCCGAATTTTTCCGCACCTCGCTGAGGTTATCGGAGGTTGTGGTATCCGGGTTCCCGTACCTAACGGATCCCTTACAGACATTACTGCCAATGTGGGCAAACCTGCTAGCATCCAGGAAATTAATGCTACCTTTAAGGAGTTTTCTGAACAAGGTCTCAGTAATGTCCTGCAATTCACCGAAGATCCAATAGTTTCTATCGATATTAACAATAGTTCCTACAGCTGTACGTTTGATTCTCAGATGACTTCGGTGATCGGATCCATGGTAAAGGTCATTGGCTGGTATGACAATGAAACTGGCTATAGCAGCAGAATAATCGATACCGTGAAATGGTTAACCGAAAAGGATTACCTGTGAGCGCTCGAATCACACATATCGCACTGGTTTTGACAGGGATGCTACTGCTTTACCTCCCAGGGAAGCTTGCAGCCCAGGAGGACAATCTGGTTGATGCGGTATTTACCGGGTTCATTTCCGAAGCCCGGTCCTATAAAAATCAGGACAAGCCTATTCCGGCCCTGAATGCATTGAAAAAAGCACAAGATTGGGCGGAAGAACAAGAAAATCCGAAACGGATTATTGATGTTGACCTTATGTATGCGGAGTTATATCTGGACATGGGTGAGGATGAGAAAGCCAGATTTCATTTCAAACAGAGTACGGATTTTCTGGAAAACACAGAGTACCCCTTTGGCAGTGCCACCAATAAATATATAGATGCCCGGCTTATCTACAGGACGGGAAATTTCTACTGGGCACTGGACGCCCTCAATGCCGCCAAGCAAGAAAACAATGAACGTAACTTACTGAATAAAATCACTCTTCTGGAAGGCAGGATTTATGCGAAGCTGCCAAACAACAAAGAGAAGGCCATTACCCGGTTCAATGCCCTAAGGGAAAATACGGACCCCTTTGAAAAGGACCACTTGAAAATGGAGGCACATTTGGCGCTGGCCAACTTATATGCCGCTACAGGGGAAAATAGAAATGCGATACAAAACGGGGAGGAAGCTTTTTCGCTGGCCAAAAGCAACGAATTTTCCAAAGAATACCTCGAGGTCAATCGGCTTCTCGCAGAGCTCTATGAAAAAACAGGTCTATTCGAAAAGGCAGTTTTGCCACTTTCGAATCTGTTACAAATCAGGGATTCAGTATACACTTCAGACAAAAGAATAACAGATCTTGTACGTACCGAGGAGGTTCATTACGGAAACCTGAACAAGCAGATCAAAAAACTAGAGGACGAAAAAGCAGAACTGAGCGCTTCGGCCAACCGTTCCGAGATCACGGCTATCCTTACCTCGGGATTCCTCACCATTATCTCCCTGCTGGCAGTTTCCCTTTATCGGAACAACCAGATCAAGCTAAAAACGAATGACCTGCTTCAAACCAAGAACCGGGAACTTCAATTGGCCAGGGATTCAGCCGTACAGGCGATGGAAACCAAATCCAATTTCCTTTCCACGGTAAGTCATGAACTTCGGACACCCCTTTATGCCGTTACGGGCCTGACGCATCTGTTGCTGGAGGAAAACCCCCGTAAAAATCAACTGGAGCACCTCAAGTCGTTGAAATTCTCCGGGGACTATCTGCTCAACTTCATCAACGACATCCTGCAGATCAACAAGATAGATGCAGATAAGCTCGAACCGTTGGAAATGGAATGTAATCTGCACAAGGTGCTCAATGAGGTCCTCAACGGGCTACAGCAGGCTGCCAAGGACCATCGCAATGAATTGATCCTGGATTACGATCCGCAGATCCCGGCGATTCTGATGAGCGATCCTGTGAAACTTTCACAGATTTTTATGAACCTGGTTGGAAATGCCCTGAAGTTCACACGCGAAGGAGAAGTGGTGGTTATTGCCAAACTTCTTAAAAAAGACGGCGAACATGCCAATGTCTATTTCGAGGTTCGGGACAATGGGATAGGCATCGACAAAGAGCGGCAGGCCACGATCTTCGACAGTTTTGAACAGGGCTCCATTCAAAT
>JARRLI010000021.1:0-8786 GCA_037387145.1 Robiginitalea sp.
AAGTTAATTAAAGGGTAATGTCTCCATTAGCTACCTTATCAGCCAGGATAAGTGCGTTATAGGCATTTACGATCTTTCCAGTGCGGGACGCCTCTGAAAAAGGTTTTGAAAGGTCTGTATCTCCCGCCAGGACAACAGGCATTTTCACAGGCAATCCGGACTGCAGGATTATCCTTTTGACCTGTGCCGCTGTAAGGTTCGGGAAACGGGAAAGGATCAATGCTGCAACGCCACTGACAGCCGGGGCGGCCATGGAAGTTCCGTCCTGAAACTCATACGTATTTCCCGGCATGGTAGAATAGATGTTTCCTCCCGGGGCAAAGACATCCACGTTACTGGCGCCATAATTAGAAAAAGACGAGACCATTTCAGACCCGTAGGTTTCATCCAGTGATCCCACGGTAATAACATTGTCTGCAATTTCTGGCCCGTCTGCGACCTGGTCATTCGGATAGTTTGCATTGGCCGGATCGTCCAGGTTCAACCCTTCATTCCCTGCCGCGTGCACAATCAACACATTGTTCTTGGCAGCGTAGATGATGGCGTCATAAACCCATTCTTTATTTGGCGAAAAGGACTTGCCAAAACTGGCATTAATGATACGGGCTCCGTTATCCACAGCATAGCGGATTCCCAGGGCCACATCCTTGTCGTATTCGTCTCCGTCGGGAACCATGCGTACACTCATGATCTCTACATGGTCCGCTACGCCATCCACTCCCAGGCCATTGCCCCTTTCGGCTGCAATGATACCCGCAACATGTGTGCCGTGGGCGTCATCCTCGTTCTTGTTCATCGGGTTTCCGTTCCCATATCCAATGCTTTCCAGGTCGTAAGGAGAATCTCCTACCACGCTACGTCCATCGAAGTCCGGATTCAGGTGGTATGCGACCTGTTTGGAAAAATAGTCCACACCCTCCTCAAGCTGTTCCATCAGGGAATCTATTGAAGGGTCAAAACTGAACATCTGGCTGAGAACCCCTATATGTTGCTGCAGCACCGGGTCCGTGGTCTGAATTCCCAGTATATCTTCCTCCGTGTAGCTATCCGTGCCAAGATGCTCTTTAACCCCCTTATCTGCACTTTGGACAACCTCCAGGATTTGCTCATAACGCTGCATGTTGCTGTTTGCTTCCGCATAATCTTTGTCTAATACCGCCTTTGCTTTTGTTTGGTAGGCCTCATCTCCCAGGCCCAGCCGATGTATGCGCGCGACTTCCAGCTGCTCATACAAAGCTTCACCAAGGAAGTTAAACCCGTGGATATCGTCAACATATCCATTGTTGTCATCATCCTTTCCATTGCCCGGGGTTTCCCCCTTATTGGTCCAGATCACCCCGTCCAGATCCTCATGGCCCAGGTCGATTCCTGAATCCAGCACCGCCACCAGTACTTTTTCGCGGACCTTCAGGTTGGAAGCAACCTCTTCGTAGGCCCGGTCTACACTCATGCCGGGGATCGTATCGCTGACAAGGTCGGCATGCCCCCAGCGCTTTGATTCTGTTTCATTGAGTTCAGCAACCTTTAGGGGGACGGTATCGATGTTCTCGATGGGAGTGCTGACCAGGGCTGTAGATCCACAGCCTGACAGAACCAGGCTGGCAACCAATAATAACATTCCAATTTTCGGACCATTAATCTGGATAGATTTCATACGATTGATTTGATTTTGGTAAAAATAATACGATGGCGTTAAAGATTCTCATAAAGATTTCAAAAGAAATGTATTCGCAAACACCTCAAAGCGCGGTAGTACAATTAGAAAAAAGCGTTGAAAGAAAAAGATTCTTTAAACCTCACCCCTTTTTCGGTGGTCCTCAGAGTGCAACATTCATTGTGTGCATCGTGCTCGAAGAACAAGATGTATTCCTTCTCAACAGCATCAGACAGAAAACGGGCTTTTTCCTTGAGGGTTAAAAGAGGGCGCGTGTCATAGCCCATCACATAGGGGAGGGGAATATGTCCAACGGTAGGGATCAGGTCTGCCATAAAAACAAGCGTTTTTCCTTTGTATTGGATATGCGGCAGCATTTGTTTGTCGGTATGCCCATCCACATACAGAATGCCGAATCCCAAGGGAGACTCTGGTTGATACCCCTCGCCTGTGCGCGACAGGAAGTTTAGCTGGCCGCTTTCCTGCATGGGGAGGATGTTTTCTTTTAAAAAAGAGGCTTTTTCGCGCGCATTGGGCTCAGTCGCCCATTTCCAGTGGTCTTCATTTGTCCAGAAAACCGCATTCTCAAAGGCGGGCTCATACCCGGTGCGGTCTTTGTTCCATTGGACACTACCCCCGCAGTGGTCGAAGTGCAGATGCGTCAGGAATACATCGGTAATGTCATCCCGGTGAAATCCGGCCTTTTTAAGGGAATCATCCAGGGAATAGGATCCCCACCGGCAATAGTGCCTGAAAAACTTGTCAGATTGCTTGTTGCCCATTCCGGTGTCTATCAGGATAAGCCTGTCTCCATCTTCTATCAACAGGCTCCTGGCAGCAATATCGATCATATTGTTGTCATCTGCCGGATTTGTTCGGGACCAGAGGGTTTTAGGGACAACACCAAACATGGCGCCGCCGTCAAGTTTGAAGTTTCCTGTTTCAATAGGGTAGAGGGTCATAGTGGCTAAATATGCTGCAAAATACAAATTGACAGGGCGCAATACAGGCCTCAGCCATGGGAATTTTTAACCCCCTGGAATCATCAATTGCGGGACACCGCCTAAAAACAATTGGTCCGGGGGGTGGCCAGATACCTGTAAATGCCTATTTTTGGAATTCTCCGAAAATCACTTGGAAAGGTATGGTAGAACTGGCAGGCATTGTGATATTAGGCATTGTGGCTCAATGGTTCGCCTGGAGGCTAAAGCTTCCGGCCATCCTTCCGCTTATTCTTATCGGACTGCTTGTCGGCCCTCTTTCCACATTATATACGGAAGATGGCTCCAAGCTTATTGAGCCTGTCTGGAATGGGGAAAACGGACTCTTCCCGGGAGAACTCCTCTATCACTTTGTCTCCCTTGCCATCAGTATTATCTTATTCGAGGGAGGTCTGACCCTGAAGCGCTCAGAAGTCAAAAATGTCGGGCCTACCATTTCGAAACTGATCACCCTGGGAAGCGTGGTTACATTTTTTGCCGCCGGTATTGCTGCACATTTCATATTTGACCTCAGCTGGCAGATTTCGTTCCTGTTCAGCGCCCTTATCATTGTTACCGGGCCCACGGTGATTACCCCGATCCTCCGGAATATTCCACTGAAGAAAGACGTCTCCGCAGTATTGAAATGGGAGGGCATCCTCATCGACCCCATAGGGGCCCTGGTGGCCGTATTGGTGTTTGAATTCATCAGCGTGGGGGAAGGGCAGGAGTATACAAAAACCGCCCTGATTGAATTTGGGAAGATCCTTTTGTTTGGCTTTACCTTCGGGTTTACTTTCGCTCATGCACTGGCCTTTGCGATCAAAAAGGAATTTATTCCGCATTACCTGCTCAATGTGGTGTCCCTTTCGGTCGTTTTGCTTGTTTATATTGAATCGGACGTTCTGGCCAACGAATCCGGCCTGCTGGCCGTGGTGGTCATGGGCCTTGTGATGGGGAACATGGATCTGCCAAACATCAAAGAGCTCCTTTACTTTAAAGAATCCCTGAGCGTCCTTCTTATTTCCATCCTGTTCATATTGCTTGCAGCCAATATCAACCTTGAGGACATGCAATTGATCTATAGCTGGAAAACCCTGCTGCTGCTCGCAATCATTGTCTTTATGATAAGGCCGCTGGCGGTATTCCTAAGCGCCCAGGGTTCTGGTTTGAGTACACGGGAGAAGATATTCATCGGCTGGGTTGGCCCGAGGGGGATCGTTGCCGCAGGAATTGCTTCGCTGTTCGGCTCGAAACTCATCGTTCGGGGGGAGCCGGGGGCTGAATACATCACCCCCCTGGTCTTCACAGTGGTGCTTGGGACGGTGTTGCTGAACGCAACAACTGCCCGCCCGTTCTCCAAGCTGCTTGGTGTGTTCCTGACCAAATCCGAGGGCATACTAATTGTGGGGGCCTCCAAGGCATCACGCCTCATAGGCCGCTATCTGCAGCGAAACAATCGGCATGTAGTGCTGATCGACAGCAACCAGACGAATATTGACAGGGCTAAAAATCTTGGCCTGGAGGCTTTTACAGCTAACATTTACTCTGACACCCTTACCGACAACATCGAATTGAACGATGTTGGATACCTGATTGCCATGACGCCCAACTCGGACATCAACAAATATGCTATTGAAAAATTCAGGGATCAGTTTGGCGAGAACGGGTCCTTCCGGATTGTGGACAGTGATGAATTGAGCGATCCCGAAAACAGCCAGAAGCAGGAATTGTTTTCAACGAACGACGATTATGTAAAGATGGAGGATGCGGTTCGAAGCAGCCCCGTTATTCACGAACTGGAAATTTCGGGCCGGAGGCAATTTGACAAGGTGTTCGGCAGGATGCAGTCGGATGACGAAATCATTCCGCTATTTCTCAAAGCCCCGGACGGCGAGCTCCACATTATCCCTTCATTTTTCAGGGAGGGCAAAGAACTTACCGAGGGCTTCAGGCTGGTCTATCTCGGCAACCTCATGGATTCGGGCCAGGAAGATGAAGGAGTAGTGACACTGCCGGCAGCCAATAGGTAATGCGATTCAACAGTCAGGAAGTACAGGTCAATCGTTCAGTTTAAGCACGGCCATAAAGGCCTGCTGTGGAATTTCCACGTTGCCTACCTGGCGCATACGCTTCTTCCCTTTTTTCTGTTTTTCCAGCAGCTTCCGTTTTCGTGTAATGTCTCCCCCGTAACACTTGGCCGTGACATCCTTGCGGAGCGCCTTGATCGTTTCGCGGGAGATGATCTGCGCCCCGATAGCTGCCTGGATTGGGATGTCGAATTGCTGTCGGGGAATTAGCTCTTTGAGCTTCTCGCACATTTTCTTGCCGATATGATAGGCATTGTCAAAATGCACCAGGGCAGACAGGGCATCCACCATTTGGGCATTCAGCAGGATGTCCACACGCACAAGCTTTGAAGGCCGCATTCCGATGGGGGTGTAGTCAAAGGAGGCATATCCCTTGGAAACGGTTTTCAGGCGGTCGTAGAAGTCGAATACGATCTCCGCCAGCGGCATATCAAAAGCGAGTTCCACCCGGTCCTGTGTAAGGTAGGTCTGGTTAGTGATCTGCCCCCGCTTTTCGATACAGAGCGACATTACATTCCCAATAAAATCCGACTTGGTGATAATGGTAGCCTTGATGTAGGGTTCCTCCACACGGTCGAGGGAAGAGGGCTCCGGGAGGTCCGAGGGGTTGTTTACAATTATGTGGTTTTCGGGATCTTTTTTTGTATAGGCATAATAACTCACGTTAGGCACAGTAGTGATTACCGTCATGTTGAATTCCCGTTCCAGCCGTTCCTGAATGATTTCCATGTGGAGCATGCCGAGGAATCCGCACCGGAAACCAAACCCAAGGGCAGCGCTGCTTTCGGGGGTGAACACCAGGGAGGCGTCGTTCAGCTGCAATTTTTCCATGGAGTTCCGGAGCTCTTCAAAATCTTCAGTGTCTACCGGGTAGATGCCTGCAAAAACCATGGGCTTTACGTCTTCGAATCCAGCAATAGCGGTGTCTGTCGGGGTGGCTGCGTCTGTGATGGTGTCTCCCACCTTGACTTCCCGCGCGTCTTTTATGCCGGTAATCAGGTAACCTACATCCCCACAGGCGATATGTTTTTTGGGAACCTGTTTTAGTTTAAGGGTCCCTACCTCATCAGCGTAATACGTATTTCCGGTTGCCATTAACTTTATGCGCTGCCCCTTGTTTATTTGCCCGTTCATGACCCTGAAATAGGTTTCTACCCCGCGGAAGGGATTGTAAACGGAATCAAACACAAGCGCCTGCAGCGGAGCCTCCGGATCTCCCTTCGGAGGAGGGATCCGTTCGATAATAGCCTTAAGGATTTCCTCGATCCCAAGGCCTGTTTTTGCGCTGGCCGGAATGACCTCTTCAGGCTTACAACCCAGCAAGTCTACAATATCATCGGTAACTTCTTCGGGGTTTGCACTGGGAAGGTCTACTTTGTTCAGTACAGGAATGATTTCCAGGTCGTTTTCCAGGGCAAGGTAGAGGTTAGAAATCGTCTGGGCCTGAATACTCTGTGCCGCATCAACGATCAGTAAGGCACCTTCGCATGCCGCAATCGACCGCGAGACCTCATAGGAAAAGTCCACATGGCCGGGGGTGTCGATGAGGTTTAGGATATAGGTTTCGCCCTCCCAGAGATATTCCATCTGAATGGCGTGGCTTTTGATGGTGATTCCGCGCTCGCGCTCCAGGTCCATATTGTCCAGCAACTGGTCCTGCTTCTCGCGATCCGTCACGGACCCGGTAACATCCAACAGCCGATCAGCCAGGGTGCTCTTCCCGTGGTCAATGTGTGCAATAATGCAGAAATTCCGTATGTTTTTCATAGCTGGAAATAGGGGTCAAAGATAGCGCAAATACTACTCAATCCCGCCATTCAGCTATAAACAAATTGGTGTCTCGGGTGCCTCCGTTATTACGGTTGCTGGAGAAGATCAGGTGCTTTCCGTCATTTGAGAACACGGGAAAGGCGTCAAAGGTCTTTCCTTCGGTTACCCGGGCAAGGCCGGTCCCGTCGGTATTTATCATGTACAAATTGAAAGGGAACCCACCGGCTGCTTCGAAGTTGCTGGAGAAAAGGATCTTCTCCCCGTCCGGGTGAAAGAAGGGACTCCAGTTCGCATTGCCCAGATAGGTTAGCTGCCTGAGGCCGGTTCCGTCCGCATTGCAAATGAACAGTTCCATATTGGTGGGCTGTACCAGCCCCCTGCTTAACAAATCCTTGTATTCAGCGACTTCGGCTTCGGTTTTGGGACGGGAGGCCCGGAAGATGATCTGAGTGCCGTCTGGTGAGAAAAAAGCACCCCCGTCATAACCTAATTCGTCTGTGATCTGGGTGACGTCACTTCCATCCAGGTTCATGGTGTAGAGTTCCAGGTCCCCGCTCCTGTCGGAAGTGAAGACGATTTTATCCCCTACCGGAGAAACCGTGGCCTCGGCGTCGTAACCGGGCTCATCGGTAAGTTGATTTGTGATGTTTCCGTCGAGGTCTGCCACGAAGATGTCAAAGGAATCATAGACCGGCCAAACATAGTTGCCATTCTCCCGCAAGGGCACTTCCGGACATTCTTTATCCCTGAGGTGCGTGGAGGCGTACAGGATGTGCTGATTGTCCGGCAGGAAATACCCGCAGGTAGTGCGCCCCATCCCCGTGCTCAGCATCGGGGGCTGATTGTCCTTAAAGTTTTCATCCGCCTTCATCAGGAACATTTGGTCACACTCAACACCCCAGTCTGTATAATTTGACTGGAAAATCAACATGCTGTCGTCAAAGCTCCAATAAGCCTCGGCATTATCCCCTCCAAAAGTCACCTGCCGGATAGACTTGAAGTGTTTTTCCCCGGGATAAATCAATGTGTCGGAAGAAACAGCCATGGGGCTTGCATCAGCTTCCTCCTGGAGGGGCGCCTGTTTCTTTGGGTCAGATTTGCAAGCTGCCATCAAGATTAATGCTGTTAAAAGAATCCGTGTTTTCATAGGTTGTGTACTTTTGACAAAAATAGACGCTAGATATGAAGTTTAAGTCATTTTGGATAGGAATTCTTTTGTTGGGAGTTGCCTGTAAACAAAATAAGATCCCGGAGGTCAGCCTTCAGGAGGATGTAAGGATCCTGGCCAGCGATTCCCTGATGGGCAGGGAAACCGGGAGCCAGGGAGCTGAAATGGCCGCCCAGTACCTTGAGAGGCGCATGCAGGAACTCCAGCTGGTTCCTGTTAACACCGACCAGGATTTCACCCAGGATTTTAGCTTCAAGCCAAGAAGGGACCCACACACCCAGATAGAGTACGGCACGGTTACCGACAGCAGCCTAAATGCCCAAAACCTGCTGGGGCTTATCGACAATGGCGGGTCCCGAACCGTGATCATCGGTGCTCACTACGATCATCTTGGCATGGGGGGAGAAGGCTCCCTTTACAGGGGAGAACCAGCTATTCACAATGGTGCTGACGACAACGCAAGCGGGGTGGCAGTACTGCTGAAAGTAGCCAGGATGCTGCAGGAATGGCCAGAAGCCAGGGACTACTATTTGATTATTTTCTTTTCCGGAGAGGAGATGGGGCTGCTGGGGTCCAATTTCTTTGCAAAGAAACCTACCCTTGAGCTGGAAAAGGTTTCATACATGATCAACCTGGACATGGTGGGCAGGCTTCGGGAAGACAAAACCCTGGCCGTTAGCGGAACCGGCACCACTCCTGTTTGGCCGCAGATGCTCAATTCCCTCAATCCTGGTTTTGAACTGGTGTTGAGTGAATCCGGAGTAGGCCCTTCTGACCATACCTCCTTCTATCTGCAGGACATTCCTGTGCTCCATTTTTTCACCGGGCAGCATGAGGATTATCACAAACCATCAGACGATGCCGAGAAGCTCAACTATGAAGGGATGGAACAGATCGCAGGCTATATTTTCGAGCTTGCCAAAGCTATGGAAGGGCAGGAGGAAATCGCTTTTCGCAAGACCAAGAATGAAAGCGAGGAAGTGCCGAGGTTCAAAGTGGCCATGGGGGTCATTCCGGATTACCTGTTTGGAGGCAAGGGAATGCGCATTGACGGTGTCAGTGAAGACAAGCCGGCTCAGAAGGCGGGGCTTCAAAAAGGAGACATCGTGGTTCAGCTGGGGGAC
>JARRLI010000022.1:0-24720 GCA_037387145.1 Robiginitalea sp.
CCAGTGCTGGCCAGTGAAACTGACAAAATCATTAAACCGCAGTTCTATTCCATCTGCAGCCGGTGTTATTACTACCTTGCCCAGCATGGGATGAGCATAAGTCCCCATGTAGGCATCCAAAGGCAGGGAGGTATTGGTGCCCATTTTCCGGCGCTCCAGAAGGTTCTGTTCCTGTTCTTCCTGCGTTTTCCTAATCCCGTCATATAAGGCCGAGATTTCCTGATGCCAATCCCTGCTGCTTTCCTCAAATGCCCAGAGGTCAAGCGCCTGATACATGATGGCGTGCCGCAGTTCGGCATGGTCCCGGTTGGCGAGCACGTAGACGGCTGTTTTTGTATCGTGCATTATCCCGGCAATGGCAACAAGCCCCCCTATACTCCCTGTGTGAAAGTCCAGTTTCCGCCCCCGGTAATCGTGCTGAAACCATCCCAGCCCATAACTCAGCCAATGAGGCTGGGTGAGTTGGGTTGTGGGGTAAAAGTCTGCCGCTGTCAGTAATGCATGTGGCCGGAACAGGTAAGCGAAAGTTTCCGGTTCCAGAATCTTGTTTTCCCTGTAGACCCCTCCTCCAACGAGCATTTCAAGATAATTTTCCATATCCTCAGCACACGTCCAGATCATTCCGGCAGCTCCGATCTGGTCCGACAAATCATGCGGCACTTCAATAAACCCCTTTCCTTCTTCGTAAAAGTAAGGGGTTACGTAATTGCCGGCACTGAATATTTCCGCTGCCCGGGCTACCGTCCGGCGCATTTGCAGCGGTTCAAAAATGGCCTTTTTCACAAAGTCTGCCCAGTGCATTCCGGAAACGGAATGAATAACTTCCCCTGCCACGGCATACATAAGGTTGTTGTACTGATATCCTCCCCTTGCCGGGTAGGCCTTTTTTGCCATGGACAGTACCCAAAGCAAGTCTGCCCCTGCAATACCCAGATTGTGGGTCAGCAGGTCCTGTACGCGCGCCTCCTCTGTCAGATACGCATCTGAAAGCTTGAATTCCGGCAGGTGGTCTCGCACCTTATCTTCCCATTGCAGCTTACCCTGGTCGACCAGCACCCCTAAAGCCATGCAGACCACGGCCTTGGTGGTAGACCCCATGTTAAAAAGGGTTTCACGATCTACCTCAGCCTTGCTTCCGACATCCTTAACTCCGTAAACCTGGCTGAAGACGACCTTGCCTTCTTTCACAACCACGGTCGCCAGCCCTGGAATATGCCAGTCGTCCATCCCCTGTTGGATCATCTTATCCAATTGACTGGAGGGTGATTGACTGTTTACCTGTATAGGACTGATCAGTAGGGTAAGCAGTATTAAAAGGTAGCGGTACTGCTTCATAAGTAAGTGTTTTTGTAATCTCGACTTGAAAATGGAGGGTTTCCTTTGGCAAGGTTCGAAAAGATACAAAAAAACAACCTTAAATAGTGGGGGTTTGGGGTTTCCCATCTTAAAGTAATCCACTATTTTTAGGGGTCTTTCTTAAATATTGATCAAATGAAGTATGCTGTTCTGTTAGGGTTGTTCTGTTGTATGGTTTTTTCTTCAGCTGCCCAGACCCTCAATGCCTTTCTCGAACCGGCCAAGTTCAGGAATATAGGGCCTTTCCGTGGAGGGCGTAGCACAGGATCCTCCGGGGTAGTGGGAGACCCCATGACCTATTATATGGGGACTACAGGGGGTGGACTCTGGAAAACCTCTGATGCCGGCCAGTCCTGGGAGAACATCTCAGACGGTTACTTCAAAACAGGTTCAGTGGGTGTTGTTACGGTTTCAGAGAGTCATCCCAATACGGTATATGTAGGTATGGGAGAGCATGCTCCCCGGGGGGTAACGACTTCCTATGGGGATGGGGTGTACAAGTCTACGGATGGCGGTAATACCTGGCAACACATGGGGCTGGAAGAAACCCGTCATATAGCGGGGATTGCAATACACCCAAAAATCCTGATCTGGATTGGGTTGCAGCTCAGGGAGCCCTTCACGGCCCTACGGAAGAACGTGGGATCTATAAATCCAACGATGGAGGGGTGACCTGGAAAAAGGTGCTTTATGTCAACGAACTGACAGGATGCAGCGACCTGTCCATAGACGTTCACAATCCACAGGTCTTATATGCAGCCATGTGGGAGCATAACCGTAAACCCTGGAAGGTGATCAGTGGCGGCCCGGGTAGCGGGATGTACAAATCCACCGATGGAGGGGAAACCTGGTTTCAGATTCACGAAGGTCTTCCCGAGGAAAAGGGCAAGATGGCCATTGCGGTCTCCAGGGCCAATTCCAAGCGGGTCTACGCGGTCATTGAAAGCGATTCAAAAAAGGAACAGGGCGGACTATTCGTTTCTGAGGACTCGGGAGGGCATTGGAAAAGGATCAGCGGAGACCACCGCCTGGTTCAGCGCGCATGGTACTATATCGAGGTCACTCCGGATCCGAATAATGAGCACACGGTCTATGTAATGAGCGCTGATACCTACCGATCCATCGATGGAGGAAAGACCTGGCAGGAGATCGGCACCAACCATGGGGATTACCACGATCTTTGGATCAATCCGGAAAACTCCAAGAACATGCTCATCTCGGACGATGGAGGGGCGGAAATCACCTATGATGGCGGTAAAACCTGGTCGCGCCAGGACAATATGCCTACCGCCCAATTCTACCGGGTGGCTGTCGATAATCAATTCCCCTACCACCTTTATGGCGGGCAGCAGGACAATACTTCGGTAAAAATAGCCAGCATTGGCATGGGGACTTCCGGCATAGGAAGAGAACACTGGGAACCTTCGGCAGGAGGGGAAAGCGCTTTCCTTGGTTTTGACCCTGACAACCCGGTGAAAGTAATGGGTGGGAGCTATTTGGGTACTGTAAACATCCTAGATGTGGCGGCTAAAACAAGCACGAAAGTTATGATCGAGCCGAATCTCTACCTCGGTCTGCCAGCGCGGGAAATGAAATACCTGTTTAACTGGAATGCACCCATCATAAAGTCCATGCATGAACCCAATACATTCTATCATGCGGCCCAGTATCTTCTCAGGACCCGGGACGAGGGACGCAGCTGGGAAGTTGTTTCCCCGGATCTTACGCGGAACCAGGATGATAAACAGGGTAATGGGGGTGGCCCATACACCAATGAGGCTGTAGGAGCCGAGAACTACGGAACGATAAGTTACATTGCGGAATCTCCCCATGAGTCCGGCGTGCTGTATACCGGAAGCGATGATGGCCTGGTACATATTACAAGGGACAACGGGGCCAACTGGGAAAATGTAACCCCTAAAGGGATGCCCGAGACACTTGTAAATGCAATTGAAATTTCGCCCCATGATCCCGGGACGGTCTATATTGCAACTACCCGGTACAAGTTCAATGATTTTACGCCGGCCCTTTACAAAAGCACCGACTATGGCAGGTCCTGGCAGAATATTACAGCGGGCATCCCAGAGGGAGCATATACGCGGGTAGTGCGTGAGGATCCTGTTAGAAAGGATTTGCTTGTAGCGGGGACGGAGACAGGCTTATATGTTTCCTTTGACGCAGGAAAGCAATGGGAGGCCCTGAGGTCGAACTTCCCGATAGTCCCGGTTACGGACATGCAGTTAAAGCACGATGATATTCAGATTGCCACTCAGGGACGATCATTTTGGATTTTTGATGACCTCCCCTTGCTCAGGCAGTATGCCGGGGCTACCGGAAGAATGCATTTGTTTGTCCCGGAGGACACTACCTATCCGAACTGGTATAGTAGTATGGACGGGCCCAATCCGACAGGCACAAATCTTTTCAAGGGAGTAAATCCGGCCAGTGGGATGGTGCTTTATTACGAGCTTCCTGGATTGCAGGATTCCATGGAGGTACAGATGGAAATCCGCGATTCAGGGGGCAACCTTATAAGATCTTACAGCTCAGTACCTGACCCCGATTACCATTCTTATGAAGGAGCACCTTCCCGAAATCCGGTATTGCCGAAAAAGAAGGGATTGAACCGTTTTGTTTGGGATTTGCGCCATGAGAGCCTGCCCGGAGCACCAGAGGTTTATATTGAAGGGAGTTTCAGGGGGCACAGGGCCATTCCGGGAAGCTATTCGGTACGGTTGAAGTATGGTACTTTAACTGAGGAAGTACAGGGCCGTATTGTTCCCAACCCGCTTATTTCGACTACAGCGGATGAATTCAGGGAGTACCACAGTTTCATGAGCCAGGCTGAGCAGAAATACCGGGAGATGACCCATATGACCAATCAATTTTATGAATTGCAGGGACGTCTTAAGGATTTGATTGACCACCTTAAGAAAACGGAACATACGGAGGTTACACAAAAGGCAGAACAGACTTATCAGAAACTGAAGGAGTGGGATACTGAGATGGTGCAACGACTGTCCAAGGCTTATGACGATGTGGAGAATTTTGTCAACGGATTTACGGCCGAGTACCTTACCGCAATCAATCATGGAGACAGTGGGATCCCCAGGATCAATGAAGGGACCCTGAAGAAGATCACAACTCTGAATGCCCGATGGGAGACCTATAAAGGCCAGGCAAATGAAATCATCCGGGAGGATATCAAAACCCTGAACCAACAATTATTTGAATTGGGGATTGGTGCGCTTTACATCGAGTAGTAAAAAGGCAGCAGCCGGAGGTGGCGGGATTTTGAGGAATATACCCCCTGCATCCGTCTTTTGTCGAGGAATTATGCAGCTGACCCCAGGGGGTTTTGCCGGTTGTCCGGAATGCTGTTATTTCGAAGAGAACACCTGTTGAAAATGAAGAAGTACAGGTTACTTTTTATAGCACTTACCCTTTTTTTAGGGTTCATGTTTCAATCCTGCAAGGTTTTTGATAGGGGATCGGACCCCTATGATGATGCCTGGGAGGAATTGATGGATTCCGGCAGCTGGGACGCTTCGCTTCAGGCTGCACCTGTGGGATCAGAAGGTGAACCCCATTTTGCTATTCCCTCCTACAGTCCGCTGGAATCCGCCAGGGCCAATCCGGAGTTTGTAAAAAAATACCCGGCCATGGTCAGCCGTGCTTATTTCAGGTTAATTGCTGAAGCCATGGATGCGGATCAACATATCGCCAAATCGTATCAGGACCTTTATCGCCGGTCAAATTTTCCGCAGGGAAGTACGAACCCCAGGCTCCAGGAGGAATTCCAAAAAGCTGAAAAACGATTTCTTGCCCACAGAGAGATGCTTGAAGGGCTGCGGTCCTGGAATGCATTCAATGACTATGGCTCTGATGACCTTGATTTTTTCCTGCAGGAAGAATTGGAGGTCTCCTATGACAAGTATGAACGGGGAGTGCAGGAAGACCAGTTGATAGATTACCTGATGCGCAGACTTGCGGACCTGTATCATAAACAATTCGGAGGAACCAACCCTAATGAAATCCTGCCAGGATAAACCAGAAGCCGCTCCCTTTTTTCCATTTTGAAATTACTATTCTCGCGACAACAGCACTGAATTCCCTTTTGGTTTCAGGATTTGAAATCAATCCCTGCTGTCGATATTGTAAAGAAAACTTGACATTTTAAATTTATTTATTATATTTGTAAAATAAACTTTACAAAAAGACAACTTATATTTACAATGAAATCTTTTACAATGGACAAAAAAGTAGAACGAAGGAAAGGGATCAAACGGCTGGCATTCTGGACGCTGGCCTGGGTGTTATCGGTTGCCCTGGTGTCTTTTGGAGGGGAATTCCTCTGGGATGGGAACCAGGCCATGAGTATAGCGGCCATAGGGCTGAATTTGCTTATAGGCATTTTAATGGTGCTGGCCAATCGACGCTTTGTGGAGAATCTGGACGAGCTGGAAAAGAAGATACAGCTCGAATCCATGGGTCTGACCCTGGGACTGACCCTGGTTGTGGGGCTGGCCTATTCACTCCTGGATGTTACCAATATAATCCCCTGGGATGCTGAAATCAGTTTCCTGGTCATGTTCATGGGAATTTGTTACCTGGCCACGGTAGGTATGAATACAAGACGGTATCGCTAGTTAGATAAGAGCATTATGAAGAATCGCATTCGGATACTACGGGCAGAAAAGAAATGGACCCAGCAAGATCTGGCAGGGGCCGTAGGGGTTTCCCGACAGACCATTAACGCCATCGAGAAGGAGAAGTTTGATCCTAGCCTGCCAACGGCATTTCGCATTGCACATCTTTTCGGATGCTCCATTGAAGACATCTTTCAGTTTGAAAACGGGAATTCCTGAAATGTGTTTATGCGCATTATAACACCTGGAGAATTTCGTTTATAATAATGCCTTGGGAGGCTAATGTTGGTATCATACAGGTTATTTTCGTTAACTTCAGGCAGGTTAAACTTACCCCAGACATTTGAATCTTTAGTAACACAATAAATACGTTTACTTATGAGGAATCTGCTATATCCCCTGGCCATTTTGTGTTTGTTCCTGTCTTATTCCTGTGAGACCAGCGAAAAGGCTGAACTGGATATTCAGCTACCTGTTCCTTCCAGTCCCGTGGCCAATTATGTCAATGCTGTCCAAAGCGGGAATCTCATTTTTATGGCGGGAAAAGGGCCTAAAAATGCGGAAGGAGAATACGTGACGGGCAAAGTGGGGGAAGATCTTACCGTTGAAGAAGGCTATCTGGCGGCCCGTCTGGTGGGGATTAACCAGTTGGCCGTGCTCAAGGCCGAGTTAGGAAACCTCAATAAAGTCAAGCGAATCGTAAAGGTACTCGGCATGGTCAATGCGACCCCGGATTTCGGTAATCAGCCTGAGGTCGTGAATGGGTTCTCGGACCTGATGGTAGAGGTTTTTGGAGAGCGTGGGAAGCATGCAAGAGCTGCCGTGGGAATGGGGTCCCTCCCCAGGGGGATCGCTGTGGAGATTGAGATGGTGGTGGAGGTATATGACTAGACACCATCATCAGGTGTCAGGATTGCCCCATCAAGGCCGGCAACAAAGCACCAGCCTGTATGCACATGGCTATCTCCGAAATAAGCCTCTTAAAGTGGTTTGACGGGAATATCGTTCGTAGCAGCCACAGACAATTCGACATCCGAAGGGAGACTCTTTTTGGTCGTTTTTACAGAAAAAAGCAAGGAGATGATAGTGAGTACTACAAGGAAAAGATATCTATTCCATGGGGATCTTATGTTATAAGCTCTTTACTTTCAGCGACCACAAAATGTTCGAGTTTGAAAATTTGATCTTCAGAAAGGGTCCTGCCTACAGGTGTAAAGTATACAGAGTTGAGATCTGCTAACGTTTTATTTTCTAGTAATGAAAACCCATTTTGAGAAAGCATATCCTCAACTTCTTCAGCCGAGTAGAATGATATCCAGGGCTCCCCAACCTTGGCAGCTAATCTTTTTATAGTTTCCACTTTCTTTGCAGGATTAGAATACCCCTTACCAAAGCAGGCCTTTGGGTTTTCATTTAGTAGTTTATCCACGTAAGAAATATAAAAAACAGCACTTGTATTATGAGTAAGCTCGGCAAGGTCTTCTAAGGTTGAATTAACAGCCTCTTTGGTTATGTACTGAGAGACACCTTCAAGGGTGAAAACGGTAGATTTGCGTCGATCAAAACCTGCATTCAAAAGCTGATTTTTGAGAGTCTGGTCATTAAAGTTGACACTTACATACGTAACGTTTTCTGAGTTGGGCACATTTTTAGGAAGTTTAGAACGTTTTCTATCCTGAACTTCAGGCTGATCAACCTCAAATATTCTTAATGTAGGTGGAAGTTCAAGCCGATGAGCGCGTAAGTCATATCCCGCACCTAGAATAACATATTGTTCTATGCCATTAGCTGAAGTTTTTTTGATAAGATCATCTATGAATCGAGTGCGGGAAATTAAATGTTCGTGAAAACCAGGAGCGAACTTTTGAGTTAACCAAACGCTCAATTTATGTCCCATAAGCTTGATTATACCTGCGCCAAGCACAAATTTATCGGCGTAGGGGTCATTTATAATACGTTTATCAGGTTTAGCGAGTGTTTCAATCAAACGCTGTTTCGCAACCCCCTGAGCAGTTCCATCTTTTCTAAATATCGAGTCACTCACGGTTTTACTTGTTGAGTTCTAGATTGCTTATACCCTAATATCAATGGTTATATGCCATATTCACTGCTTTTCATTGAACTCATAGCACGTACCTTAATACGCAGTTCAACACATAGTGTTATCTCATTCAGGAGATACTACTTTCATCCGTGGTACAAGACGGTAATCCTCCTCAAGCACTTTTTTTGAAGGTTGGTAGTGACGTACTGCAATGTTAAATACATTGGAAGGGTTGGCGATCTCTAAATTATTGGGGGCATCCTCACCGCAACCAAAACTAATTGTGTACGTCCCGTCTTCATTTACTTGTGCGTTATTGGAACTGTAATTTGCGAGATCATTAAACATAAAACCTTTATCATCATAGACCGTTACAGACCAGAAAGCCATGTTTTTCGGGTCTTCAAAAGTAAGCTGGTAGCAACTATCCGTAGATAAATTACCGGAAACCTCATATATATTGTCGATCATTTGTGCACCACCCCAACCAATTGCAGCACCTACCTGGTACTTTTCATCCGTGAATTCTTTTCCGGATTCGTCGGTTGGGTCGGTAAACATGCCTCGCATTCCATAGACTCCGTCTCGCTTAGCAATGGCAGGCAGCTTAGCTTTCAATGCGTCTTCTACTTCGATAAATGATTTCTTGTTTACCGGAATGGTTGCAAAATCCTCATTTGATTTCGCCTGAAGGGTCATTTTGTCCTGAATCTCTTTTGCTTCTGCTTCAGTGAAAGTGGCATCAAGCCGGATAATCAAATAAAGATGGGTGCCGGTATGTGTTTTTAAGTCAAATTTCCCGGGCCCGTAGATCATTGCCTGGATCCGGTGATCTTCCGTTACCGGTTGAATCGACATGTATTTTCCTTCAGGAATATCGGGCATAGTAATGGTCGCCCCTTGGGAAACATCAACAACAGCCATTGAATAGTACGTGTCCCGGTTCATGCGCACAACCGGCTGATTATCAGTTGGTGTTAGTTGTCGCTTGTGAAGAAACTTGTTCACTCCAACCAGGCTTTGGCTCTTGAGGATTTGGCGTGATGTTTCGTCTGTGGGATACGTTTCGGGAGTTACAATTCTTCCTTTCTCAGAAAAAAACTCATTTTCCGTGCTTACTTTTTCCAGTGAAGTTGCAGGTTTCTCAGTTTTTGCTTCTTCTTTTTTCCTTGTTTGACAGCTAACTACCGCTATTAGCAGTGCTGCCGCTACGATTACTTTTTTCATTTTTAATTAAATATTATGAAGATTATTTGTCTTTGTTAATTATCACTACCAACAACGCTTGCTATCAAGCACAATTTAATGCACTTCATACATTGTTATAGCCTGATTTAATTTGATTGCAATATACCGTGTTATTAAACACTTTGTAAATGTAAAGTAGAGTCTGGCATACTCGTTACCTGATTATCCAAATTGCCAGAATTTCTCATTGCGATAAGTAATCTTGTATTAGGTCTTTCCAGAGTAAATATCCCTTCCCTAAAAGATGAAGATCATCATTAGTCAATTCCGCCTTTAATTTGCCGGTTTCATCTGTAAAATGCGGATGTAAATCAAGGTAAGTAATACCCATGTTTTTACACATTTCCTTCAATTCTTTATTAACCTCTATTATGTCCTTGTTGTTATGTAAGAATAAAGAACCGGGAGGAATTGCAACGGGCAGTATTGATTGAACGTAAATTTCAGTATTCGGTGAAGCAGACCTTACTTTTTTAATGATTTCCTGGTAGTTTTCAATGATCACCTTGTTAGGAATTTCCATACCTATATCATTTGTTCCTATGGAGATAAATAATTTCGATGGCCTGTGTCGAACAATCTCATTTATTCGCCCAAGAATACCTTCCGTTACATCACCGCTAATACCTCTATTAATGATTCTTGGATTATCAAATAGCTCAGCCCAATTTGCACCTTGCGTGATACTATTTCCTAGAAAAACAATGGAACTATCATGTACCGGCATAGCCTCAAACATAGTATTTCTTTGTTCGTATAGAACCTTGTTAAAGTCATTTACGAAAGAGCTAATATACCCGCGCCATGACAGAGCAATGTAAGTAATAGATATAATTATTAGCAAATTGAAAATCAGAGAGATTACAAACCATTTCTTCATGCTCTTTTACTTTATGCGATTAATAATTTGATTGAATACAAATTTATATTGGATTGCATTTTAGAATCTTTAACTTAAGCCAGCTGCTACTGCCGACTGCAAACTTCACCCGGTGAATATGGACAGGAGATAGCTGCGCCTATATCTATCGGGATCCCTGTTCCTGTCTGTGTTGTTTTTGAAAATACAAAATTCCCAGCTGCTAGCGCTGCCGGATTTTTTCTTTCAGCCAGCTTAAGAAAGAGAATTTCCGTTACCTACCTCCGGAAATAAAATACCCAGGCATTTGCCTGGGTGATTTTGTGTTCATTTGTAGCCCCGCCAGGAATCGAACCTAGATCTTGGGTACCGGAAACCCACATACTATCCATTGTACTACGGAGCCAAAGGGCTGCAAAGATATGAAGGATTCTCTTATTTTTTAATATCCCAAAGCCCAAATGGTGTTAATTGAATCAGCCAGCAAACCTCGGGAAGCCCTGAATGAAGACACTTGCCATTAGCTTCTTTTTCGTAATTTGATGGTCCAACCAACCAACCAATGCTCCGCTTCTTCCGCCAAATTGAGCCGCAATTCATAATCCCGGTTCCGCGGCCAAAACAACCCGTCGATTATAGCGTCTTCGGAATATCATTAAACCCCATTTCATCTATTAATTCCTCCCATCGCGGATCACCGTAGAGTGGTTCAAAAGGAGGTTCTACCTTAAGCCAGTACAACTCCACCTCTTTATCTTCTATCGCCTTATCCAGCCACTGAAATGCAGCTTCATGATCACCCGTCTGGGCACTGACCATGGCCAGATGAAACGCCGGACTGCCTATAGGGGAAGTGGCGGCCTGTTCCCGGAGTTCTTCCATCAGGGATTCATATTCTTTTAGATTCCCAAGTTTATAATGCGCGGCTGCCAGGAAGCCCAAAACCCTGGAGGGTCTTGAGTTTGGAAATGCCGTGATGTATTCTTCGAGTACCTTTACGACTTTCTCATATAATCCAAGGGCGTAGAACACCCTTCCTGCCGTAGCATACAGACCGCCTTCCCCGAACTTGCTAATTCCCTGCTCAAGGGTAACAATTGCATCGTCGTGTTTTCCGGCAAAATACGCTGCAAGTCCCTTTCCAGCCCAGGACCCTGGCTCAAAGGGTGATTCTCTCATAGCCTCCAGTGCGAGTTCATAGGTTTTTTCTGGATATTCTCCCATGGAGGACATGTGGACGTTTACAAGGACTAATTTATTAGCTGTGGAAGGATTTAACTCATATCCTTTGAGTGCCAGTGCGTGTGCAGTTAAGTCCTGTTCATAGAAAACCTTATTTCCAGCCAAATAAACGTAGGATTCCCCATAAGAGGGTGCATTTTTAATGGCGTATTCAAATAATTCGTTAGCCTTCTTGACATTCTCATGGAAATTGGTAGACCACTCTCCATCCCATGTATGTTGTGTGGACCAATATAATCCCAAAAGGGCATGGGCCGCATAAAAGGTGGAATCCAATTCGATGGCCTGCTCCAGGTATTCTTTGATAATGGGCGGATATTGCCCCCAATATTGCGAACTTTCATACTCTGCCTTGAGGAATAAATCATAGGCTGCGGAATTGGAAGTTCTTTCTGCATCTGGTATCCTCACGTTGGAAGCATTAAACTCAAATTCAAGCTCTCGTCCTACAATAGTGGCCACCTCATCAAGAATATCATAAACCGATGCAATATCCTCGTCGAACTTTCTGGACAACATTTGAGATAGATCATCGGTTGCGACCAGGTGGACGTTTATGCGGATCTTATCCCCATACCGCAGCACGCTTCCCTCCAGTATATGTGTGAGTCCAAGTTCCTCTACCATGCGATCCGTAGGAGTATTGTCCTTAACAAGCTGTGACACCGATCTACTTGCGATGACCCTCAGCCCATCGATATTCACCAGGTTATTATTTATGGCATCCACCAGTCCTGCAGCTAGCCATTGTTGATCTTTCTCCGGGCTTATATCTTCAAATGGCAAAACTGCAATTGTTTTGACGTAATCATCTGTGATTTCTAAGGGGCTTGTATTGATTTCTTCAACTGTCTTGGGACTGACAAATTGGTTGTATAATAGAATTAATACAGCCACTGATAAGAATCCTATGATAACCTGATTCAACCGCTTGCCCATGACCCGCGAAGGCGTATCTGTATTAGGGAGAGTATCTGTCTTTCTAAACCCTTCCGGGGTTACATCATATACCCAGGAGAAAATCAGGTTCACCGGAAACCCTAAGATCAGAATAATAATCAAGGCTTTAAGAACAAAAGGGGGAGCATCAAAGGCGGGCAGCACTGCAGAGGCAACCTCAATCAGTACCCAGGCAACGGCCAGGTAAGCCACAGCAGATTTAAAGACCTTCCGTCTTTTGAGCTCCTCGAAATAGTTTTTGAAATCCATTCTAAGTTCAAGATACTAAAATCTATGAGCCTTCATTGATCATTCTTAGCCCAAATCGATAATTTGACTATCTTGACTTAATCAACTATCTACCCATGCTCCGCTTCTTCCGCCAAATACGTCAACGCCTCTTAACTGACAATAAGTTCAGCAAATACCTGCTGTATGCGATTGGGGAGATTTTGTTGGTGGTGATTGGAATATTGATTGCGTTGCAGGTAAACAACTGGAATGAGGATAGGATTGAGCGTAAAAATGAAGTAAAACTATTAAAAGAACTAAAAGCGGATTTGGATGCTAATTTAGAGGAAATTGCAGTCATAAAAAGGAGGTTAAAGCGAAAGTGGAACTATTCGGATTCCATAATGATCTATATCCGCCAAAAGAGGGAAGTAAATGATTCACTTAAAAAATATATTCGTTTGACGAGTTGGAATAATTATTTCAATAATTCCAAAACCACTTACGAATATATTAAGAGCACTGGATTAAAAGTTTTGTCCAATGATTCCCTACGCTCACAAATCACCAAAATTTATGAAGAAGATTTTCAAAATATAGAATGGAGAAAACAAACTATGTGGAAATTTGAGGACGAGGTTAGGAGGCCATTTATGCGAAGGCATTTTAAACCAGATACCGTGATTATTAATGAAAAAATAACCTCTTTTTCGTCAAAAGTGTATCCCGAAAATTGGGCCAAATTATGTGATAATATTGAATTTAAGAATATCATTCTAGATGGGATGAATCTTTATGGTATTAGGATCAATCAATTGAACAAGACCATAGAATCACTAAATAATCTCATTCTTAATGTTCAAAGGGAGATTGATAATCTGGAAGGAATATAAAAACAATCAGGCACCCCATCCCGGCCTGGGATTGGAGGAGGGGTGTGAGATATTGAACTCAGATTCTCATCGAAGACGTTCGGTGAATATGGCTAATATTATTAAAGCCATTTAACAACATCCATGCTTTTCAGTTTTGCCTGAGATATAGAAACATCAAGGTTGTACATACAGGAATAATATGTGCCAAGCTGGGATAATCTTATCTATATTTTGGTCACGTTATGGTCACCTAAAAATAACAAAGCCCCTTATTTAGGGGCCTTTGAAGTGCTTATTTGTAGCCCCGCTAGGAATCGAACCTAGATCTAAAGTTTAGGAAACTTCTATTCTATCCATTGAACTACGGGGCCTCAATGGGAGTGCGAATTTATGAATACTTTTTAAAATCTTCAGTACCTTAGTGAACAAAGCATTGCGATGAAAACAAAAAAGAAAATCAACCTTTTTGTAGATGGTGCCATCACCCCGGAATACATAGCCAATTCTATTGCGAAACATCAATCCAAAACGGATATCGGGGCTCATGATATCTTCCTTGGCCAGGTGCGCGCCGATGAGATTGACGGCAAAATGGTAAGAGCTATTGAATACACCGCTTATGAGACCATGGCACTGGAAAAAATCTCGGAAATTAGGGAAGATGCTTTCGACAAATTCACCCTGAGCTGCATGCACATTTACCATAGTTTGGGGGAAGTTGCCGTGGGGGAGATCTGTCTCTTTGTTTTTGTTTCTTCTCCCCACAGGAAGGAAGTTTTCGATGCGCTTCATCAAGTGGTGGAACGCATTAAAAAAGAACTGCCTGTTTTTGGTAAGGAGCTTTTTGAAGGGGATGGCTATAGCTGGAAAGTAAACCGCTAGCCTCCGGATTTGGGCAAATAGTTGCCACAAGGGTTTTTCCCTTACCGGATAGCCCAGATCTCATACATAGGTTCTCCCTTGCTGTTCTTGCCTTTGTGATGCCAGTCATTCCCTGTTCGTTCGAATTGGAATCCAAGTTCCGCACCTACTCTGGAGTCGTCACGGGAAAAGAACTGGATGACCTCCATATAGGCGCCCTGATCTGCCGCATACCTCCCTCCGCCGGTCCCCCGGAAGTCCATGGTTTCGGTATTATACGCGATCCATTGGAAATATCCGTCTTTCAGGAATTTCAAGGTCTTCCGCGATTGGGCGTCCCCCCTTCGCTCCTGTCCTGTATCCGGTCCGCGTGTAGCGAACAACCATTGTCCGTCAAGGGGTTGTTCCAGCATGGGCTGCCTCGTATACGCCCTGTTCGCATTGCCATTGAAGATCAGTTCACCCTCAGCATATCCGATAGCCGCGCCGTGTTCTTTTTCGCCGGTTTTCTCAAAGTCGGAATTGAACTCGAGCCGAACCTTCAGGCTGTCTTGTTCCACCTTGTAAAACCCGCCCATAGTGGAGACGAAATGGGCTGGGTTGGAATCATAAACGGTATGAACCATATAGGATTCCGATACCAGCAACAGGTAATTTCGTTTGCCCTTTTCAAGGGTTTCTGTGGCCATATATACGCCGGGGGTAATTTGCGCCGCAAGCAGTATGGGCGAAAGAATTAATAATTGCAGAAGAAAGTATTTCAATGTGGTCATTTTGATCTCATTTATTGATATCACTAAGGTAAGGAATTCCCAAATCTTCCGGGTAATATCCGGCCCTTGGTCTGGGTATTTGTGGCCGTGCCAATTGTAGGCGGCAGATTTTTTTCACAAGTGTTTGTATGTTCGGGTTGTCGGGATACAGGGAGTCAAGCCCGATAACAGCCTCAGGAGCAGGCAACCGGAATTTAAAGCTAACTTCCGCCCCCGTATTCATATACCTTTCCTTTATTGGCGAGGAGGTCCAACGACTTATTTATAAGTCTTTTCTCTTTTCAGGTCTTTTGTATCCCCTGAATACTGTTCGGTTGTAATTCTTTTTTAAGGACATAGCTATGAACATTCGGTTTAGGGATCTGATTGATCAGACCTATTATTTTCCGACAGAAGAATTCGATTTGGATCATTCCAACCTGCTTTTTCATGGGATCCCCCTTATGGACCTCGTTAAGAGTTATGGCAGCCCTTTGAAATTTACGTATCTCCCAAAGATCACTCAGAACATCCAACAGGCTAAGAAATGGTTTGCATCGGCCATGCGTAAACACAACTATGCTGGTAATTACTATTATGCCTACTGTACGAAGAGTTCACATTTCAGGCACGTTATGCAGGAGGCCCTGAAGAATGATATACATATTGAGACCTCTTCAGCTTTCGACATCGACATAGTAGAACAACTCCGAAATGAAGGTTGGGTCACTAAGGAAACCTTTGTGATCTGCAATGGTTTTAAACGGGAAGCGTATATCGATAGTACGGCACGGCTTATAAACAGTGGTCAGCATAATTGTATTCCTATCCTGGACAATTATGAGGAACTTTCACTTCTTTCTGAGAGGATCAACACTCCATTTAAAATAGGCATCCGGATTGCTTCAGAGGAAGAACCCAAGTTTGAATTCTATACCTCCCGCCTTGGAATCGGCTATAAGGACATCATCCCTTTTTATGAAAGCCACATTCGTAATTACCCGCAGGCGAGTTTGAAAATGCTGCATTTTTTTATCAATACTGGTATTCGTGATAATGCGTATTACTGGAATGAACTTCTAAAATGCCTGAAAGTGTACGTGGAGTTAAAGAAAATTTGCCCGAGCCTGGATAGCCTGAATATTGGAGGTGGATTTCCCACCAAGAATTCCCTCACTTTTGACTATGACTACCAATACATGGTAGATGAAATCGTCAACCAAATAAAACTGACATGCCAGGAGGAGGCGATCCCAGTACCCCATATCTTCACGGAATTTGGGAGTTATACCGTGGGGGAAAGCGGTGGTGCCATCTACCAGATACTTTATCAGAAGCAACAAAACGATCGGGAAAAGTGGAATATGATTGATTCATCTTTCATTACCACTCTGCCGGATTCCTGGGCCATCAACAAGCGATTTATCATGCTGCCCATCAATCGATGGGATGAACCTTATGAACGGGTACTGTTGGGGGGGCTCACCTGCGATAGCGACGACTATTACAATAGCCAGCAGGATATGAATGCTATTTATCTCCCCAAATTCCATCCGGACAAACCCCTTTATATTGGTTTCTTCAATACAGGAGCGTACCAGGAAACCATTGGAGGGTATGGCGGATTGCAACACTGTTTAATCCCAAATCCAAAGCACCTGCTAATTGATCGGGATACCCTTGGGAATATTCAGATATCGCTTTTCAGAAGGGCTCAAACAGCAGAAGACCAGTTGCGTATCCTCGGATTTGAAAAGGAAGGGCAATTTTCTGATTTAACTGAACCGACAAAAGAAGAGTCAACCTTTGAGAAAACACTTATAACAGATCATGAAAAACAATAAAACCTTTGCCGGAATCCCGGAGGAATTTGCCCACCCGGAAACGTCAAAAGTTGTATTAATCCCTGTGCCCTATGACGGGACAAGCACATGGGGCAAGGGGGCAGATAAGGGGCCGGAAGCCTTCCTTGAGGCAGCTGAGAACTTGGAGCTGTATGATATAGAAACCGATACCGAAGCATACAGGCATGGGGTTTTCCTCGCAGACCCTATTGCGGAACCTGCCAGTCCGGAAGCGTTGGTCAACCAGGTGCGCCAAACGGTCAAGCAGTATATCAAAAGAAATAAATTCGTGACCCTGGTCGGAGGGGAGCATTCCCTTTCCATAGGCTCCATACGCGCCTTTAATGAGTGCTATGACAATCTTACCGTAGTACAGATCGATGCCCATGCGGATTTGCGGAAGACCTACCAGGGGAGCCCCTACAACCATGCATGTGCACTCCACGAAGCCTCTCAGACCACAAACCTCATACAGGTAGGGATCCGCAGTATGGATGCCCTGGAGAAAACCTTTATGGACACAGAGAAAACTTTTTTTGCACAGGAGATGGTCACAGACGAATTCTGGATGGACCGAGCCCTTGACATAATGTCCGGGCAGGTATTCATCACCTTTGATTTGGACGGCCTGGACCCTTCCATCATGCCATCCACAGGGACCCCGGAACCAGGAGGGCTTTTGTGGTATGAAACCCTGGAATTTCTTCGGCGCGTTTTTGAGGAGAAGGAGGTGGTGGGTTTTGACCTTGTCGAGCTTTGCCCCAATCAACAGGACCGATCTGCTGACTTCCTGGCGGCAAAATTGTATTACAAGATGTTGAGCTATAAGTTCTCAGAGGTAGGCAATAGTGTGGAATCCTGGGAGGAAGCCGAAAATGAAGAGGACCGGCATAATCATTTAACTTCAAGATTTGAGGAAGATGAATACTAAGGGGCCGGTTTCTGGATTTATCTCACATTACTTTCGTCATTTCAATGCTGCGGCACTGGTCGATGCAGCCAGAGCATATGAAGCCCAATTGGAAAGAGGTTCAAAAATGCTGGTCAGTCTGGCGGGTGCGATGAGCACAGCTGAACTGGGCAGGATTTTTGCCGAAATGATCCGACGCGAAAACGTGCATGTGGTTTCCTGTACTGGGGCCAACCTGGAGGAAGACCTGATGAACCTGGTGGCCCATTCAAAGTATGAGAGGATCCCGAATTACAGGGACCTCACCCCTGAGGATGAATGGTCCCTGCTTGAAAAGGGACTTAACCGAGTAACGGATACCTGCATACCGGAAGAGGAGGCTTTTAGGCTTCTTCAGAAACATGTCTTCGAACTCTGGAAAAAAGCAGAACATTCCGGAGAGCGCTATTTCCCGCATGAATTTTTGTACCAGCTGCTTTTATCAGGGGTTCTTGAGCCTTATTACGAAATAGACCTTAAGGATTCGTGGATGTATGCAGCAGCTGCGAAAAATCTACCCCTTGTTTGCCCGGGTTGGGAAGACAGTACCCTGGGGAACATTTTTGCATCCTACGTGATAAAGGGAGAACTCCCTATGCTTTATCAGGACCTGGAACGGACCGACACACCTTTCTGGAGTTACTTTTGTCAGATCAGTGACAGTACGACAAGTTACGGATCTTATTCCGGGGCCATCCCCAATGAGAAGATCACCTGGGGAAAGCTGGGAATAGACACTCCTAAGTTTATTATAGAAAGTGATGCCACCATTGTCGCGCCATTGATTTTTGCATATCTTTTGGACATGTAATCATGGATAACCTGAAGCGCGTTATTGTAGATTTTAAAAAGCTCACCCCAGAGGTGTTAAAGTTACTGGTGGAAAAGTATCCGGATGGGTATGGGGACAATGAGATCATTGCTTTCAGGAATTCACAAGGGGAACGCATCGAGGCCGTGGAGGTGCTCGCCGAGAACACCAAATACCTGGTAAAGATCAGCGCCAAACTGGAGCATACCATGGCGAATTATGATGAGGAGGACTATACTGCATTCGAAGATGACGACCCTGATGCCATTCCTGATGTTCAATTAGAAGAAGAGGAGTAATGCCTGGTGGACCTCCTGTAGCATATCTCAGACGATTCCCTTTAGTTGATTCAGCATTTCTGCCGTAGTTTCCTCAAGTCCGAATTGTGGGTCCCAACCCCAGTCTTCACGAGCCCTGGTGTCATCAATGCTTTCAGGCCAGGTATCGGCAATTTCCTGACGAGAATCCGGGGCATAAGTGATCTGGAATTCTGGAATATGTGAGTGAATACTTTCGGTCATCTGAGAAGGGGTAAAGCTCATGGCACCCAGGTTATATGAAGTGCGGACCGTTAATTTTTCAGCTGGGGCTTCCATGAGTTGCAAGGTGCCTTCAATAGCATCCTCCATATACATCATCGGAAGGCGGGTGTCTCCTGTTACGAAACACTCGTATTTCCCTGCTTTGAGGGCCTGCCTGTAAATATCAACGGCGTAGTCGGTAGTCCCGCCCCCTGGTTGGGTCTTCCAGCTGATAAGCCCGGGATAACGGACACTCCGGACATCGACCCCGAACTTCCTGTGGTAATAGGCGCACCAACCTTCCCCGGCCAGCTTGCTGATCCCGTATACGGTGGTAGGTTCCGTAATGGTAGACTGTGGCGTGTTCCTTTTAGGCGTACTGGGGCCAAAAACTGCAATACTTGATGGCCAGAAGAGCTTGGATATTTTACCGGCCTTGGCCAACCCCAGTGAATGCAGGAGTGAGGTCATATTCAATTCCCATGCCCCCGAAGGAAACTTTTCTGCGGTTGCACTAAGCATGGCTGCCATTAAATACAACTCATCTACCCCATGGGTGTCCAGCTCATTTTCAAGGGCTTTTAAATCAGTTGCATCCAAGGTCGAGAAGGGGCCTGATTCCATCAATTCGGCCTGACCATCACGAATATCACTCGCGATTACAGATTCTGCCCCATAACGGGCGCGGAGGGCCAGGGTTAGTTCTGTGCCTATTTGTCCACAGGCCCCCAGTACCATGATTTTCTTTGGCATACAACTTTAAATTTAAGCGCAGTGCAGGTAAAGATAACTTTTCTTAAAATTTGTACATTCGTCTTATGGCCAAATTCATTACTGCATTCCTGTTTTTGTTCGTATTTAGTAGCTGTAATTCTACTGATTCGCAGCGGGAAGCCACCGAAGAAAATGCTATGATCGACAACCAGCCGATCCCGGAAGCGGTTGCTATTTTACCCGAGGCCCGGGTTATCCTGGATCAATGGCCCCAATTCCAATCCCTGGAAAACCGCATGGCCACATTGAAAGAAGTAGAAAGCAGTGAGGAATTGAAGTTGATTTTGGAAGAACTCTCCCAGATCTGTCAGCAAGTGGAGGAAAACGAATTTCCCGAACTGTTCGAAACACCTTCAATACGGAGCAGGATCCGTGTGCTGCGAACTTATTTGGGGAAACTGGACGCCTCCCTCTATTATCGCACAGATTCTCAGGAACCCCTGCTTGAGCTCCAGGCCGCTTATAATGCCCTTCGGTCACAATTCAATGTGATTATCAGCAATACACTAACCCCAGAATTGTTTAATGATGAATAAAAACCTGATCATTATATGCTGCTTTTTTACACTGATCCTCCAGGCACAGCAGGAAGACGAGAATGCGATTAACCAGGTATTGGATTCCTGGCATCGCGCTGCGGCAACAGCAAACTTTCAGGAGTATTTTGACAAAATGACCGAAACAAGTGTTTTTGTGGGTACCGATGCCACAGAACACTGGGACAAACAAGAATTCATGGAATTTTCAAAACCCTATTTTGATGCCGGTAAGGCCTGGGATTTTACGCCCCTGGAACGCCATGTCTTTTTAGGGCCGGACCACAATATTGCCTGGTTTGATGAACTGCTCGATACCTGGATGCTAATTAGTCGGGGTTCAGGAGTATTGGTGCGGGAAGAGGGGAGCTGGAAAATAGCCCATTATGTCCTCTCCCTGGCCATTCCAAACGATTCGGTAGAAGAGGTGATTAAATTGAAAAAGGAAAATGACAGTATTCTTAAAAGTTCCATACTTTTAAAGCAACCTAACTAACTTTTACCTCCCCCATGAAGAATAGAGGCGCCGTCATTTTGTTAATGCTGACAGCACTTTTTGTCAGCCAGTGCCGCACTACACCGGAAATAGTCGTATCTGCGGACAGCTTTTACGATACTGAACTCTTCAAGGAAGTACAGCTTGCACATTTATTTGAGGATTCCAAAACATTCGTAGACCTTGAACGGGACCGGCCTTTCACAGAGCTCGCCAGCTTATATCTGGAGGAGCGGGAAAAGGCGGGTTTTGACCTGAACGATTTCGTGGAGGAACACTTCAGGGATCCAGGAAGCCTCGCTGCTTCTTTTGAAACCGACAGGAGCCGGGATATGTATTCACACATCAGTACAATGTGGGATATTCTGGGCAGGGGTTCTGATTCTGTCAATCCGAATTCATCCAGGATACCTCTCCCGTACCCTTACATCGTTCCGGGAGGGCGTTTTAAAGAGATTTATTACTGGGACAGTTATTTCACAATGGTCGGCCTGGTTGCTGACGGACGTATGGATATTGCAAACAACATGCTCGCCAATTTCGGGCATCTGATCGATTCGCTGGGGTTTATTCCCAACGGCACCCGGGATTATTATCTCACCCGTTCCCAGCCCCCCTTTTTTACCTTGATGGTCTCTCTGTTAAGCGAAAAGGACACAAGTTTCCAGAGCCTGTATTTTCGGCAGATAGAAAAGGAGTATGACTATTGGATGAAAGGGGCTGATTTCCTGGAGACGGGGAATGCGGCTAACAGGGCGGTCTGTATTGGCGAGAACCGATACATGAACCGGTATTGGGACACGGCTCGGACTCCCAGGCCCGAGTCTTATGGGGAGGACGTTCAGTTGGCTGCGGATTTGCCGGAGCAATCCAGGGAATCCCTTTACTCCAATCTCAGGGCTGCCGCTGCCTCCGGTTGGGACTTCAGCAGCCGATGGTATGCGCGTGAAGGAGAATTTGCATCTACTGCAACTGCAAACCTGATCCCTGTGGATCTGAACGCCCTGGTTTATTATATGGAAACCCGTTTGGCCGAAGGGTACTCGAGGAGCGGAGAGAAAGAATTAGCCCGCAAGCTTAAGGACAGGGCGGATTCCAGGAAAAAACTGATAAATTCTATGTTGTGGGACCCGGAGGCTGGATTCTACAAGGATTTCAATTTTGTCAGTAACAGCCGGTGCGGTGAAATAACTCTGGCCGGGGTCTATCCACTCTATTTCGGACTTGCCAGCAGAGGACAGGCCAGGCAAGTCAGGGACCTTCTTATGCAGGACTTTTTGAAAGACGGAGGCCTGGTTACTTCGCTTCGAATCACCGGACAGCAGTGGGATGCACCCAACGGCTGGGCTCCCCTGCAATGGATGGCAGTACGTGGATTACTCAATTATGGCTACAGGGAAGAGGCCAAGGAGATCATGCAACGATGGCTGGCCATCAACCAGAAAGTATTCAGGGAAGAAGGAAAAATGATGGAAAAATACAATGTGGTGGACACTACCCTGATATCAGGGGGTGGAGAGTACCCCACGCAGGACGGATTTGGATGGACTAACGGCGTGGCCCTTGGATTTCGGGACCTGCTCAAAGAGCTGGAAGAATAAGGTGGCTTAAAAGCCTGTTACTCCTGTTTATTTTCGGTCCCTTCCTCATCCCCCTTCCTGGATTCCAGCGCCTGTTTGCTTAGGCGGGCCAGGTTGAAATTCGGATCCAGGGCGAGAGCTTCATCGAAACTTGCAATAGCTTCTTCGATATTTTTGTTCATGTTAAACAGGGCAAGGCCTTTGAGGTGAATAAAAGCTGCCTTCAACGGTACTTCGTAAGGTTGTTGCCGTTCGTAGAAAGCGTACTTCATATCATCCTGGGAGTTGGTAATTCCGTATTCAATAATGGACATTGCCCCGGGGCTGTCCCCAACCTGAATCTTTAGATCTGCGATCTCGTAGGCGACATACGGATTAGCATTCCTTTCATACATCAATTGAAATTGCTCCAGCGATCTTTTTGGCTGATTCAATGCCTTCAGGGAAAGTGCTTTTACCTGAAGGGCCAGATCGGAATCTTCAGGGTTTAGTTCTATTCCTATGGTATTGAGCGCTTGCATATGCTGGTTGTTATTGGCCTAAACATAAGCGAGGGTATCCCTGCGGGTCGTGGATGGATCCAGTATAGTCAGGTGGGTCAGCGCATTGATAACCCCGTTCACATCACCCTGCAGGCGCATCTGATCGTAATAGGCCTTATAGTGCTGCGTCAAATTTTCCTGTGCCTGTGCCAGGCTCAGGAAGGAAACCGCAATGAGTACAGAGAAAAAGAGCTTCTTCATGATTTGATGATGTTATCGGAGGGCAAAACTACATTATTTTTTTAAGTCTGAGGGATCGGAGCGTTTGAAAGCCTTTCAGGGACCTGGGGTCATATTCCCGGCCCGTTGCCAGAGAAGATGGGATATGCGAAACGGAAACCACTTGCCGCCAAGCGGTACGAGCCTACCTGTTTTCCTTCCGGGGCTCCTGCGGGATCCTGGTATTCCGGCGACGGGATGCCCAGGTATGCAGCCTCCCTGTTGTAGTAATCCCGTTTGGTGGGATGTTCAGGATATACAGCATGATAGACGCCCTTCATGCCCGGGTGGGAGATCAGGGTTTCCAGAGCAGCAATACCATCCATCCGTGAGATCAGGTTGACCCGCTGGTTTCCGCCGGAAGCAATGATTTTACCGCTCAGGTATTTTACCGGATGCCGGTCAGCCCCAAGTAATCCTCCCAAACGTAAGATTTGTGAATGAATGCGACTTTCAGCCAGGAACATTGATTCCGCTTGCAGCAGTTGCTGTCCGGCATGGGTATCCGGTATGGGTACAGTTGCCTCAGTGACCCTGCCCTGGGAAGAACCAAACACGGAGGTACTGCTCACAAAGAGCACCCGGGGGACCCCGGCCTGCAGCAACTCCGGCAGGAGCAAGTTGATCCGGGCCGTAAAATCTGCTTTGGGGTTGGACCTCAGGCCCGGGGGAATGTTGAGCACAAGTATATCCAACCCTTTTAGAAACCCATCTATGGGCCCTTCGATTTGATTTTCAGTCAGCAGGATCCGATGTGCGGCTATGCCTTTTTCCCGTAGTGCAGGCAATTCTGAGGCCCGGGTACTGCTTCCACGAACCTCATAGCCCTTTTTCAGGAGGGATTCTGCCAGGGGAAGCCCCAACCATCCACAGCCGAGAACCCCGATCTTTTTAATCAAACCTTATTGTTTTAATGAGCAAGACTGCATCGTTGAGTACAAACGGCATAGGGAGCAGATCCGCGGGACGTTCCGGCACGCTGAAAAGCGGATTATTCAGCAAATCGTTGGAAGCTTCATACAGGGTTAGCTGCAGGGGCTTATCAGCGGGGAAGTGAAGCAGGAATTCTGTAGGGTCGTTATCACTGATATAATGAGTAAGCAACCGGTCACCTCTCCGGTGTTCCAGATAATATGAGGAAAGCGCTATTCCGTTTACACTTGCCATTAAAATGGGGGTGTCATTGGTGAATACCTCCAACCGATTGACATCCCGCCCCGGTACAATTTTCAGTGAAACTATTCGCCGGTTACCTGCCACGGAGTCCTGGTTGATCTCGATCACTGGAAGGGGAACAGGTTTTTCCGGGGCTGTGGCCGTAAAAGAGAAACCGGTACCATACTTGCTGCTGATTGTTTTTACCGCTTCCGGAGCCGGTGGTTTCGGGTCTTT
>JARRLI010000023.1:0-9120 GCA_037387145.1 Robiginitalea sp.
GGCCCCGGCTCCTTCATAATTGCGGGCCTTTGTAAAAGACATCGCGATTCCTGCAAGTGTTGCAATGACCACCATCCAGAAGAACTTGCCGCCCAGGAAGGATAAGAAGCTGCTGGGATTTGCGATAGCCTTATAACGAGCGCTCAATTGTTCGCTCAAACCGTCCCCCAGAAAATGGGCAAGGCCGACTGCGGAGAAGGCCAGTGCTGTCATGATCAGGTAATCCCTCAGGGTGGGGACCCGTGTGATACGCTCTGAGAATGCGGTCACTTTTTTCTTAAGGGCTTCTATAGAAGACGCATCTGCTTTAAGCCACTTGTCAATCTGCCGGTTTCTTCCCACGCCCAACAATAGGATGGCCATCCAGATATTGGCACAAACCACATCGACCAGGATCATTTCTCCGTACCGGTCCGGATTAAACTGAAAGATCTCGAACATGGCAGCCTGATTAGCTCCGCCCCCGATCCAGCTTCCGGCTATCGTTGCAAGGCCCCTCCATATAGCATCAAAATCATTGCCCCCGACCGTTTCGGGTGATATAAGGGATACAAGGAGGATAGCTATGGGCCCCCCGATAATGATGCCCACAGACCCGGTAAGGAACATGATCAGGGCTTTGGATCCCAGTCGTCGGATTGCCTTCAGGTCAATGCTCAGGGTCATAAGCACCAGTGCTGCGGGCAACAGGTACCGGCTCGCCATAAAGTAGAGGTTGGATTTTTCATCTGAAACGATACCAAGGCTGGCCAGTATGGCCGGCAGAAGGTAACATAGCAGGATGGCAGGTACCCAGTTATAGAATTTTTTCCAGAAACCTTTTTGAATACCGGAGGTATAGAAGATCAGGCCCAGGCAGAGAGCCAACAGGCCAAAAACAACGGCGTCGTTGCTTATCAGTGGAGTTTCCATTTTATACGGTGGTTTTGCGGGAAAAGATACGCGAAAAAACAGGAATGTCTTCCGGTTAGATATTCAACCAGTAGGTAAATTTCAGATTGATCGATCGGACTTTTGGACTGAAGGTATTGACAAAATAGTTGTCCGTGTAGACCAGGAAGAGGTCTGAAAGGGGCGCAAAACGCCATTGCAACCGGGTATTGATACCGAGGTTATCCCGCTGGTTGCTGTACTGTATGAGCGTGGACCAGAATACTGATTTTGAGAAGGTTATTTCAATACGTGGAACGATTAGCCAGATATCAGCTGAAGGATAGGGATCCGGCAGGGTGATCTGGTCATATCTCATTGACATGCCAATAAAGGCCTTGGGCTGAATCCGGAGGTCTGCCCCTGCCTGCAGGGAAAAACGTTCACCATTGAAAAAGTCCCCGATAGTGCTTTCCAGGCGATACGAGAATATTCTGCGGCGGTCTGAAAAATAATTCAGTCGAACGCTGTTATAGCTGTAGTCCGAATCCGCAGGCAGGGGCACGCCATCATCCGAACCCGTCGGATCAAAATCATCAAAAAGATAGGTGTACTGATTGCTCCACCGGATTTCACCCCCTGATTGGTCCCTGAAGCGCGCTTCCCAGGAACCCTGAAGGCGATAATCTGTCAGCTGCATGTCAAGACTGGGGGACCATATGGTCTGTCCAAAGAACTGAAACTTGTGATTGTTTATATAGCTGTTTTCAGGCCAGAAGGTTCGTGAGATTCCATTGGTTCCTTTAACTATATCGGTCCTTCTTATGAAGCCCAGATCCGACTGGAAGTTTTCCCCAATATAGACCCAGTCGAGGAACCCGCCGTAAAAGCGCGAGTTATAGCGGAGACTGGCCCCCGTGGAAAGATCTTTTCCGGAAACATCTGGTTGGAAGGACCGGTGCAGATAAAACCTGCCGTTCCAGCGGTTGTTTACGGAGATTAAATTATAGTCGAGCCCCATGACACGGTTGTACCGTTCATCGCGGGAAATGAATTCATCACTCCCAAAGGCGGCCCGGTTGATGTAGAAAAACCCGATGTTCGAGCGGGAGAATACCACATGTTGCAGGGCCAGCATGGTATTGTTATTAGAAGGGATCTCGTTGGCCGCATCTTTTTCTGTCTGTATGCTGAAAAATCCCAGCCGCAGCTTGGGATTCAATTTACCGCTTAGCCGGACCCCGCCAAGGATAGGGTTTTCAATGGTATTTCCCTCTTTATCCTGGGCAATTCCGATTCGCCGCGAGAAAAATGGATTGGCATCCCTTGAACCCCCGAAATCTGCAAACAAGTCATTGTTGTCAATGAAGAATTGGCGCTTTTCCGGAAGGGAAACTTCAAATCGGCTCAGGTTGGTTACCTGATCGTCCACCTCCACCTGGGAGAAGTCAGGGTTGACGGTTATATCCAGGTTCATGCTGTTACCGATAGAAACTTTGGCATCCCCCCCTATATTGAACGAATTTTCATTTTCCCTGTTTTGCCGGTCGTTGAATGAGCCGGCGGCTAAGTAGGGTATAATCGCCATTGGGGTTCTCGACCTTCCAAGTGGTTTCTCGAACTGCATATCCCCCATAAAGGTCAGTCCGTAAATGTTCTGGTTCTGGGGGATTTGTACCCAGGTACTCTGTTCATTGGACTGGGTATCAAAGCGATAACTGTTGAAGCGCCATTTGGTTTCACCTTCCCTGAATTTAAAGGAAGTAAGGGGTATGACGAGTTCGGAAGTGTAGTAATCATCGTAGATCTGAGATTCCCCTTTCCATTTAACATCCCAGGAAATCGTAAAGCCCCTCAGGTCAAGCCCGCCTCCGGATACGAGACCCTCCCGTCTTACCCCATAGGGATTGATCCCGAACAAAAAGGCATTGTTGGCGTCATTGAACGTATCGAACAGCAGGGTAATATTATCTGAGTTTCCTGCGCGGAAATCCCTCTTGAGGGATTGTATGGCATAATTCTTACCGGCCGTATGTACGGTGATGCCAATATAGAGGTTGGTATCATCGTACAACATTTTAATTTCTGTCTGTTGCCTTGCCTGTATACTGTCAACAGGAAAATATTCCCAGAATTCATCTGCGGCTTCTGCTATCCCCCAAACATATTCATCCAGCTTTCCATCCAGATTGATTTGGTCTGAAATATGTTTAACCTTAAAGGTTTTGTCAGTTGGGCTTTGAGAAATCGCCAGAAGGGGCCAAAGGAAGCAAAGAAAAAGCCGCCAGGTTTTGGACATTGTTTATGTTTAGTAGCAGGTAAAAATAGACTATCCAAAATAAGCAGCCCGCTTTTTTAATTAACCTTTAACGTATCTTCCATATAAATCCTTGTCGGTCTGTACATTATGTTTTCGATAATTCCTTCAGTAAAAGTCCCTTTACGTAAGATTAGTTATTTTTGGCACCTATGAAGAGAATCGACTATACCTGCCTGCTGCTGCTGTTCCTGCTGATACTCCCCGGCTTATACGGGTCAGCCCCGCCCTGGGGCAAAACTGGCCATCGTGTGGTGGGGGAAGTCGCACAGAAGTACCTTAAGGGGAAAGCCCGCAAAGCCATTAAAGAGCTGCTTGGCGGGGAATCCCTGGCAGAGGTGGCCAATTATGCGGATGCTATTAAATCCGACCCAAAATTCCGGTCTTATTCTCCCTGGCATTATGTGAATTTCCCCTTTGAAGCTGATTATGAAGAGGTGTCCCCAAGTTCACAGGGAGACATCATTAAAGGGATTGAACGCAGTATAGCCGTACTTAAGGACCCGGCCACCGAACGGGAAGAAAAAGTATTCTATCTGAAAATGCTTATCCATTTCGTCGGAGACCTTCACCAGCCGATGCACGTCGGCAGGGCCGAGGACAGGGGAGGAAATGATATACAGCTGCAATGGTTTGGCCGGGGTACTAACCTGCACAGGGTGTGGGATTCCCAGATGATCGATGATTATGGCATGAGCTATACGGAACTTGCACGAAGCCTTCCCCGATGGACCCGAGAGAAGAAAGAGCAGGTTCAAAAGGGATCCGTACGGGACTGGGTTCGTGAGATCCGCCCGCTCACTATTCAGGTCTATGAATCAGTACAGTCTGGGGAAAAGCTTTCATATCCTTACAGCTACAGGTGGTGGGATACGGTGGAAGAGCAACTTCTGATAGGGGGATTGCGTCTGGCTGCCGTTCTCAACACAATCTATGGCTAAAGCATGTTTTGTTAGTTCCGCTTGGAAATCCGGTTTCCACTGATTGCCCGCTGCCGGCTGCATTTGAAACGATCGACTTCTGCGGATCGAAGTTTTGAGTGTTTGGTGCTTCGGTTCTGAACGCGTCTTCGCCAGCGGTTAAAGCTACTTCGCTTCAGTTCCCTGCGCATCAGTATGATTACTTCTTTTTCTGAAAGGCCAAACTGATACGATATTGCCTCAAATGGGGTCCTGTCCTCCCAGGCCATTTCGATAATCCTGTCTATCTCCCGTATACTTAAATCATCCCCTTGCATAGTGCAAAGATACAATGGAAACATCTGACAAGGGAAGAACTATATCCTACTGGATGCTCCGGAAGGTGAGGTTTATGCGTCTTCCAACTGGCTTCCGGGTCTTTGGGATTTGATGCAGCCAATGGTGTTGCATGGCACCGCCCATGATCAAAAGGCTGCCATGCTCCAGAAAGAGTCGGTATCGCAATGATTTGTCTTCAAGGTGTTTCAGATGGAATGCCCGCGTGGCTCCCAGGGAGAGGGAGGCGATAACCGGGTTGCTGCCCAGCTCCTTTTCATTGTCTGCGTGCCAGCCATTGCTGTCATTCCCATCCCTGTAGAGATTCAGCAGGCAGGTAGTGAATTTGTGATCTGCCCGCTTCTCAACGGCCTCCTTAACCGGTTGCAGTATGGAGGGAAATGGCAATGGATTCATTGTGATCCCTGAATAGGTGTAGGAACGTTCATTTTCTGCGTACAGCGCTGTCAGGCGCGGTTGTTGGTAGGTTTTTCCAAATATCCGGATGTTATCCTGCTGCCAGGGAACCTCTTCGATAAGCCGATTCAGGAGCATGTCTGCCATTTCCCCGGGAATAAAACCCGGATCATGATATAACTGCCCGTCTTGTAACGGTTTTATACCTGTGCAATTCAGATCCCGCATCAGCGCAAAACGGTTTTGAGTTCATTCCGGTACTGTGAGGGGCTCATCCCCGTAAATGTGCGGAATGATTTATTAAAGTGCGAAAAATTGTTGAACCCGCTTTCGAAGCAAATTTCCGTGATGCTCAGCTTATTTTCAGAGAGCAGGTTGGAGGCATGGACCAGTCTGTATTCATTTACGAACTGTACAAAGGTCTTGTTGGTGACCTTTTTGAAATACCTGCAAAAGGAGGGAACGGTCATATGCACGAGGTCGGACATTTCTTCCAGGGAGATTGGCTCCTGATAGTGCTCTTTTACATAATTGAAAATGGTGTTAACCCGATCGTTTTCCTTGGACTGCAGTTCCATGGAAAGATGATCGGCATTCAGGATATCATAATCTTCTGTGGTCGCCAGTTCATTGAGGATGTTCAGGATGGCAAGCAGGCGCTGGAAATCCGTTTTATACTCCAGGATCTCTATTTTTTCCCCGATCTTTCTTTTGGCAGTCCCGTTGAAGGCGATTCCGCCATTGGCCTTTTCAAACAGCCGGCGGATCTTTGACATCTCAGGGATATCAAAAAAATCAGACCCAAGGAAATCCGCTTTCATCTGTACGACGGATTCGCTGCTGTTCCCCGTGCTTGCATCTGTAAAGCCGCAATGGGGCAGGTTCGAACCGATAAGAATCAGGTCTCCCTGGGTATAATAAGAGACATGGCTTCCAATCTGTCGCCTCCCTGTTCCCCCATTTACATATACCAGTTCCAGTTCCGGATGGTAATGCCAAACGTTATTCCTGTTTGGTTTTTGGGCATCGAACTTCTGATAAGTAAAGGAATGCCCAAAATCTGGGGCGATGGCTTCAAATGCAGGTTTCGTTTTAGTAATGGTGTTCATAGCAAGCTTTTCTCATCCAAAATTACGCAAGGTGTTCCTGCATGGATGGTGCAAAATTAACCAAAACCTGTACTATATTATCATTACTGGGCTATTAAATATCTCAGACTGGTAATATAACACAGAAAGTGGATAATCAAGAGGTAGTTCTACCTCAACCCACTCCCTACTTTTGACCTGTCAATCTAAAAAACGAACGTTATGAAGACAACATGGAAACACATGAGCGCAGCCCTACTCATCTTTGCCGGAACGGTAGAGGCAAGGGCACTAACCAATGATTCTGGTAGAAATCCCGGAGTTGTTAAAGAGGTGAAAACCAATACAACGGCGGTTCAGGCCAGGGGTGAGATGGTTTTTGTCAATCTCCTGAACCTGCATGGAGAACCCGTCACGGTAAAGGTATACGACCAGGAAAATCGCCTGCTCTACCGTAAAAACTTTAAGGAGACTCCAGTGGTTGAGAAAGCCTTTAATTTTAAAGATGCCTACGAAGGTACCTACCGGGTAGTGGTCAAAGATGGGGAAGCTGTCTATAGTGCTTTTGTAGCCATAAGTCGTTAGTTTGGCTACGTTTAGTTGGTTTGGTTTGGTAAAGGGAGCGCGAGCTCCCTTTACTTATTTGATCCATTGCATCAGGCGGTTTCTTTTTTCCTCAGAAAGCCAAGGAATTAACATGGCTTCTTTTAACAATCCCTGATCTTTCACCCTGGCATACCAAAGGTTAAAGAATTCTGCAATACTTATTCCGGATTCAGCAGTATATATCAATTCCATGGAGTCACCTGGCCGAACCCAACCTGATTCCAGTACTTCGACGTAAGAACCCGGATACCCGTGTGCCACGAATTTTTGTATGATTTCCTGGTCGGAAAAGCGGATCCCGAGCTTAAAACAAGGCTCCCGTGGTGTGGTGATCCGTACCTTGGCCTGTCCGATTTTATAGATATTTCCCATTTTTAGGGATGTTTCATCCAAGCCTTCCACTGTAAGGTTTTCGCCAAACATCCCGTAATTCCATTCTAAGTGCGGGTATGCTGCTTGCCAATAAGGGTATTGGTCCTGTGAAAACAAATAAGCCGCTTTCATCGCACCTCCGTGGACTTTGGGGTTTCCGACAATGTCGTCCCGCACGCCTTCCGGAGAGAGGTATATACCTTCAGTTTGTGGGGTTTTATAGATGCCGGTTGTCCGTACCTCTCCCTGCCATTGTATGCTGGAAGGTTGAGCGGTATTGGTGCTAATAATTTTCATTGGGAATAATTACTGTATTATTGCTCTTGGCCCATTCCTTACCGTACAGGGCCATGCGCATTTACATTAAAAATCCATTTTTGTCGGATATTGGTTCAGGAATGTTCTTCTCGCTTAGCATTTCCAGAAGATCGATCTCGATTGCCCGGGAAATGGAAGTAATCGGGACATCGTTATAGGTCCCCTCGAAAGGGTTTTCGGAATAATCCCCAATCTTTTCCATCAGAAAGAATACCCAGGTAATCAGCCCGCTAAGGAATGGGCAAATCCAAAGCATCCACCATCCTGCATCCTTCATAATATCCAATAACCCAAACGGCACGAACACAGAGAATACAAGGGTGAGCCAAATGGTTGCCGAGGCATATTGTCTGGGAAATGGAAAATTCTTTATCCGTTCGGATTTACCCTGATCGGCGTAGAATGAAGTAATGAGCTTATGGAATTCCATATGGCGGAAATCCTCAAAATAGTCTGTATCCCGCAGCTCTTGAAGCCTTTTGGATTGAGTCTGCAGGAGCTGGGTTGCCTTGTTGGTGTTGTCTCTTAATGCAAGTATCTCTTCTTCCGAAAGATACTTGTTGAACTCCCCCTCCATTTTATTATTGTAGTCCTCACAGACCGTAGGTGCATAGAGGCCTTTAACTCTATTCTCTACATGTTCCCATGGCCGGCTTAACCTCAATTGATGCCTTAATGCGGTCATCCAGGCAATATGTCGGTGTATTAATTCCTGTTTTATGGCCCTGTTGTCAGGTCCCTGCACGAATGCTGTAACTGCTGCACCAAAGGTGCGGCTGTTATTCACGATGCTGCCCCATATTTTACGGGCCTCCCATGTGCGATCATAGGAACTGTTGTTCTTGAAACCCAAATAAAAAGCCACCGCGATACCAATAACACCTATGGGTCCCCATGGGAGCGCTATGTTAAGGCCAGTGAAATGGACGGTCAGGCAGATAACGGCACCGTAAATCACCCCGTAAATAAAGGGCCACTTGGACCAGTTAAAGGTCATCCAGAAACCGTATTTTCTTTTTACATACATGTTTTAGACAAAGTCTGATTTTAATTTAACTTTTTTGGGATACCCTCTCCCCGCATTTTAGGTAGGGTATCGGCAGGTTTTCAATCTGAAGAACCTCAGAAGATCCGAATTTTAAAAGTTGGCCGTTTCAAAACATATGAATCGGGTTAATTTTTGCCTCCTGTCAAAGCCGATTAAATATAGGAGTAAAAGAACAAATCAGAAAACCCTTAGGAGATCATTTACATGACGGATTGCTTTAAATTGGTGTAGGGAGGGCAACCCTGGGTGAACACAGAAGGCAACCAGCTAGTTGCCTTCCTTTTACAAAAACACTGGCATCAACGCCTTTCTCGATCAACGCCAGGCGTTCTTTATGACGCGTTGAAAAATATAGATAGGCAATTCCGAAAAGGACTGCCCAGAATAAAACAACTACAATAACTTCAGATCCCATAATTATAAGTTTAATGATTGAACATATACCCATCAGACGGTTCCAAATGAAGGGAGGTTACAACAAACCCGAGTTTTTTTGTTACCTTTTTGTGTTTGGGTACGTCATATATGCAAGATGAATCGACAACCGGCTTCCGACACCGACCTTATAGAGGAAGTACTGAAAGGGAATACCAGGGTTTATGCCGAACTTATGGAACGGTATCAGCACATGGTCTATACCCTTGCGGTCCGGATGCTCCTAAACCGTGAACTGGCAGAGGAAGCCACTCAGGATATCTTTATAAAGGCATATCGGTCACTGGCTAGTTTTCGGGGAGATTCAAAGTTCTCCACCTGGTTGTACCGGGTGGCATACCACAAGATCCTGGACATCGTGGCACGTGAAAAACGAAGAAGTGAATACCTTGCTCCCATTCACCCTGAAAACCT
>JARRLI010000023.1:9135-9861 GCA_037387145.1 Robiginitalea sp.
GTACCTGGTCGGATATTCTGCGCAAGGAACGACGGGAAGTATTGCTAAGCGTTCTGGATCGCATGTCTGTGGAAGAGAATTCGATATTGAGTCTTTATTATCTGCAGGAGTTGAGCCTGAAGGAAATAGCGGAGCTGATGGATCTGAGTCCCTCAACGGTTAAGGTACGCCTCTTCAGAGCGCGGGAACAATTAAAGAAATTATTGCAGTCTTCTGCTGCAGGAAAATTATTGAAAACCTATGAATGAATTTGATCCCAATATAAATCCCCAGGACCCGCTTAAAGGACTCTTTAAGGAAAAAGCAATGGAAAAAGCCCCTGAGACCTTGATTGGGGAGGTGATGTCGGCCATAGAAACTGATTCAATAAGGAATTTGGCAAGCAAACCCCTTATTTCAGGTCGGGTTTGGTTCCTGATCGCGTTGGGTATAATCCTACTCTCTGCCCTTCCTATTTTTATGAATGATCCAACTCCCGAATCCCTTTCCCTAATTCGGCAGGGTACTGATTGGATTGCCACTATCCGGATGCCGGGTGTGCAATGGCCGGCTATTCCAAAAAACGCGCTAATAGCTGTCTTTGCCTTAGGCATGTTTAGCCTGCTGCATCTTATCTGGCTGAAACGCAAGGTCGACAAGCATCAACTGATCTAATACTGAATACAATTACAGGTAGGTGTAAACCCAATAAATCAATAATCCCTGTAAAGGAATACGTAGCAGCAG
>JARRLI010000024.1:0-17967 GCA_037387145.1 Robiginitalea sp.
GGATATTGCATTTTGCTCCTGAACAGGCCTTCTACCATCGGTTCAGGAAGCAGGATAACCTGGATTATGTAACCACAGACCTCAACTCTCCCCTTGCAGATGTAAAGGCCGATATATGCAACCTGCCATTTGAGGAGAACGACTTTGATGTGATCCTCTGCAATCACGTGCTGGAACATATTCCCGGGGATCGGAAAGCCATGTCAGAACTCTACCGCGTCATGAAACCAGGAGGTTGGGGAATATTCCAGGTCCCACAGGATTTGAAACTTGAACATACTTTCGAGGATCCGGGGATTACCGACAGGGAGGAACGCCGTAAGATCTTTGGCCAATACGACCATGTAAGGGTGTATGGCAGGGACTACTTCGATATACTTCGGGAAGCTGGCTTTCTGGTGCAGGCCATCGATTTTACCCAAACTATGGAACCCGGAGAAATTGATCGGTTCAGGCTTGCAGCAGGTGAATTGATCCCACGAGCGGAAAAACCACAAGTATCCTGAAGTTACTGCACCAGAGCCTCAAACCCCGGGGTCATGAATTCCCTGGTTACGCCTTCCGGATCCAGATAAATGATGTACCCTTCAAGCAGGTCCGTTCCGGACAAAATCGCTTGGGAATCCTCCAGATTCATGGCCATAAAAGCGGTTGCATACGCATCTGCATCCATACAGGTAGCTGCCAGGACAGAAGTTGCCAGAATATTGGAATTCCTGGTAAAACCGGTATGCGGATCAATGGTGTGGACGAATTTTTGACCGCTTACTGAATCTATTCGGAATTTTCGGTAATTACCCGAGGAGGCCATGGATATGTCTTCCAGGGTGATAATTTTCTTGATGGCCCTACCTGTTTCTGCCTGAGGATCATCAATCCCGACAACCCAGGGTTTTTGCTTGGCCTGGTTACTCCCCTTAGCGCGCAACTCCCCTCCTACTTCCAACAGATAATTGGATATCCCGGCGTTTTCGAGCATTACCGAGAGCCTGTCAACGGCGTATCCTTTTGCGATCGCATTAAAATCGAGCCGGATCCCTGGTTGAGCTTTTACAATCCGGCCATCTTCCGAGAGATTCACTTTATCGAACCCAACGTATTGCAGCAGGGAATCCACCCGCAGACTATCCATTTCTAGCATAGGGCCCGGGCCAAATCCCCAGGCATCCACCAACACCCCTACGGTTGGGTCGAAATATCCCCTGGTCTGTTTATGGACCTCCCGCGAGGCTTCGAATACGTCCCGGAACATTGCATCCACTGTTACCGTTGAATCCCCGTGGTTGATGCGGCTGATATCACTCTGCGGAAGATAGGTCGAGAGGGAGCTGTTGATTACCATAAATACGGAATCGATACGAGGCTGCAGATCCGTGGTATCCGAGGAAAAGAGCTTAAAGGCGTAAGAAGTTCCGAGGGCTCCTCCCTGATAGACCTGTTCCCTCAGGGATTCCGGCCTGTTACATGCCGCCCCCAGCACAAGGATGGCGGCAACCAATCCAATGTTCCTAAAATTCAATAAGTCCTTCATATTCGACGATGTAATTTTCATTCAGAAATACCGGGAGGTTCGGATCCTCGGCGTTGAAGAGTCCTACCCCTGCATAATAGGTTCGGGCCTCAAATTTCAAAGCATGGTCTTTTATCCTGGTCATCAGCTTTGCATCATAGGTGGCAGGGTCTTCCGGATAGGATACCGGACGGACAACGATGAAATGCAATTGTTTTTCCATAAGACAGACAAATTGGGGATTCTTTCCCTTTTTGCTGTTTACCCCCATGAATTCGTAACCCTCTTCCTCCAGTTGACGGCCGACTATGTTCATCGCAAGGTAATGAAGTTCCTGATCCGTAAGTGCTTTCATAGGGTTTCAGGGATAAAAAAACCGATATGTATCATATCGGTTTTAAAAGATTTCAATGAGGCATCAGCCTCCAAAGTCATCGAATCGTATATTTTCATCAGGGATGCCAAAATCCTCACCCATTTTCTGGACCGCCTTGTTCATAAGGGGCGGACCACAGAAATAAAGCTCTATATCCTCCGGGGACTCATGATGCTCCAGGTAGTTATCTATAACACAATTGTGGATAAAGCCTACAAATCCGTCTCCGGGTGCATCTATATTCTCCTTGACCTTCCAATTGTCTTCCTCCTGTGGTTCTGAGAGGGCCATATAGAACTTAAAGTTTGGGAATTCTCTCTCCAGCTCTCTGAAGTGGTCGATGGGAGATGGTAACCTTATCTCCCTGCTTACAGGCAAAGATGTACGAAGATGCAAGTCCGGGGTTCACATCCATCCACCCATTCTTGCTCCTATCCCAGGGTGGGGTGGCAATACGCACATTGAGCATAACCTCCCGGCCTTCTGCAGGATAGGAAGCCATGGAATACGCGCGTTCCACAGTCTCTGTATTCTTCATGACCAGGGGCCATAAGTTGAATTTATCCCACTCCGTCTGGAACTTTTTGGGATCGTCGTGTTCCTCCGGGTGCGCGGTGATATCCATGTCCGCATATGGGACTTCACAGGGAGGTATCTCAATCTGGATATAGCCTCCCGCCTTGTAATTCATGTCTTCCGGGATCTCAACCACAAATTCCTTGATAAAGGACGCCACATTGTAATTCCGAACTACGGTAGCTTCCCATTTCTTGATCCCGAATACTTCCTCGGGGATCGTAATGTCCATATCCTGCTTCACCTTGACCTGACAGGCCAGGCGGGCCCCCTCGTTGATTTCCCGTTTCGAAAAGTGGGGGGTTTCCGTAGGCAATGCTTCACCTCCGCCGGAAAGCACATGGCATTCACATTGGATGCAGGTTCCACCTCCCCCGCAGGCTGAGGGCAGGAAGATCTTTTGGTTCCCCAGGGTAGACAGGAGTGAATTCCCCGAAGGGACTTCGATCTGCTTTTCCCCGTTGATCGTGATGGTAACCGGGCCCGAAGGGGCCAGTTTTTCCTTGGTAAACAACAATAGGGCCACCAGGGATATTACCAGGACCAAAAATGCGATAATGGTGATAAGAATTGTTCCAACCGTCGTGGTAGCTAATATCATTACTGCTATTTTATTGCGTCGTTATAGGAAATTACTACTTCCTCTGCTTGTTCTTTTTGCTCGATGCCTTCGGCCGTCTCTGCCTCTTTGGCCGGCTGCACTTCGGGCAGGACAGCCGTTTCCGGGGCCGGGCTTGAAGCACCGTCATCGCCGCCGGTAAGCATTCCTCCGAAACTCTGAAAACCGATACCCATGAGTCCTGTGATTATGAATGTGATCCCAAGGCCCCTGAGGGGAGGTGGTACATTAGAGTATCGAATCTTCTCGCGTATCGCGGCGATGGCAAGGATCGCCAGAAACCATCCTATACCAGAACTGATGCCATAATTTAAGGCCAGCCCCAGGGTTGCGATTTCGCGCGCCTGCATGAATAGAGAACCTCCCAGGATAGCGCAGTTCACGGCAATGAGCGGAAGAAAGATCCCCAGCGAATTATACAGTGCAGGTGAGAATCGCTCCACCACAATCTCCACCAGTTGCACCATGGTGGCAATAGTGGCGATGAACATGATAAACGAAAGAAAACTCAGGTCGTATTCTGCATACTGCGGCCCGATCCATGAAAGGGCCCCCTCCTGCAGGATATACTGGTCAAGGAGCCAGTTCAACGGAACTGTAACCCCCAGCACAAAGATCACGGCAGCCCCCAGGCCCACCGCAGTTGCCACTTTCTTGGAGACGGCCAGATAAGAGCACATCCCAAGGAATACGGCAAAGACCATATTGTCAATAAAAATCGATTTGAAAAATAACTCTATATGTTCTAACATCACCTAAGCGTTGGTTGTTGACTTTTAATTTTCTTCGATCAGGGCACTGTTTCGTGAGCGCTGTACCCAAATTATAACCCCTACCACAATAAGGGCGGCCGGCGGTATGATCATAAAACCATTGTTCTCAAAGCCGATGGAATACAAGCCTGATTTGGCAATGGGATCCCCCAGTACCGGAATACCAAAAAGCGTTCCGGAACCCAGCAGCTCCCTGAAGAATCCGACAATGATCAATATCACTCCGTACCCAAGAGCATTTCCAATTCCATCCAGAAAGGACTTCCAGGGCCCGTTTCCAAGGGCAAAAGCCTCAAAACGGCCCATGATGATACAATTCGTTATAATAAGCCCAACAAAGACCGCCAGGGTTTTGCTAAGTTCATAGGCAAACGCCTTCAATACCTGGTCTACGATAATCACAAGGGTTGCGATTACCACCAGCTGCACGATGATCCGGATTTTGGAGGGGATGATGTTCCGCATGAGCGAGATCACCACATTCCCCAATCCCAGCACAAAAATCACCGATAGCGACATTACAACGGATGCCTTTAATTCTGCAGTAATCGCCAGAGCAGAACATATCCCAAGCACCTGAATAGTAATCGGGTTGTTATCCGCCAGGGGATCTAAAATCAAATTTGCGTCTTTCCTGGTAAGCAGTGCCATATTAATTGGATCTAATGGATTCTAAATAATCTTTGTACAAATTCAGGCTTTCTGAAATCATTGCCGTAACCCCGTTCCCCGTAATCGTTGCGCCTGCAAGTGCATCCACGGCGTTGTCGTTCTTATTGGAATTTGCAGGATCATTGTTCCCTTTCTTAACGTTGATTCCGACAAGTCTTCCATTGTTCATAATGGATTCTCCCACGAAATCGTCCATAAAGAATCGCTGCTTGATATTGGCACCCAGCCCCGGGGTTTCTGCCTTGTGATCAAAGTATACTCCCTGCACTACAAGCTGATCATCGAGGGCCATAAAGCCCCAGATGGCATCCCAAAGCCCTTTGCCGTACATGGGAAGGATGTAGTAGGTTTTGCCATCCTTCTCCCCAATAAAAACAGGTAACTGAGCCGTCTTTCCATCTTTCAGTGCTGAGAGTTGTTTCTTCATATCAATAAGGTAGGCCTGATCGTCCTGGGTAATTTGATCTCCGCTTATGATCAGCTGCTGCTTTATGAACTGTGTAAAAACCTCTTCAACCCGGCTGGTCGGCACAAAATTCAACGAACCCTCCTCATTCTCATTCACGCCCATCGCATAGAGAATGTTCTGCTGTTTTTCGAAACGCTCCTTTTCTTTGATCAGGGGCTTTAGCCCGGATGCCAGGTATGCCAGAATGGACCCGACCACAACAACCATCAGGGTGGCGAATAAAACCGTATAAACGTTCTTCTCAGTATTCATTGCCATAACTAAACGGTTTCTGCTTTAAGTTCTTCTGCCTTGCCCTCGGTGGTCTGGGGGTAAATCGTGGCAGATTTAAGTCTTTGGAGGCGCTTGCGGACATTGCCCCTGATCACATAGTGATCGATTGTCGGAGCAAACACATTCATAAGGAGGATTGCAAGGAATACTCCTTCCGGGTAGGCGGGGTTGAATACGCGGATCATAACGGATAGAAATCCGATCAGAAAACCGTATATCCATTTACCCCTGTGGGTTTGTGAGCCCGTGACCGGGTCGGTGGCCATATATACGATACCAAAGGCAAGACCTCCTACGATCAGGTGTTTCCAGAAATCAAAGCTCATCAGACTGTAGAACCGGCTTCCTTCGCCAATCAAGCCCAGTTCCACAACCCCATTGAAGATCAATCCCATGGCCAGTGCCCCAAGTACCGCACTCACCATAATACGCCAGCTGGCGATCTTACTAAAAATAAGAAAGAGTCCGCCCAGAAGGATCAGAAATGCAGAGGTTTCCCCAACAGAACCGGGGATGAACCCAAAGAACATATCAGCGGTGCTGTAATCATAAGCGCTGTTCTGCGCCATGGATCCGAGGATAGTCTCTCCGGAGATCGCATCCGCAGTCCCGGCACGTTCCACCGCTCCGTGCACCCAGACCTTGTCTCCGCTCATCCAGGTTGGATAGGCGAAAAACAGGAAAGCCCGAATGGTAAGTGCAGGGTTAAGGATATTCATGCCTGTTCCGCCAAATACCTCTTTGCCGATTACCACCCCAAAAACAACGGATATAGCAAGCATCCAGAGCGGGGTATCCACAGGTACGATCAACGGCACAAGCATACCCGTTACCAGATAACCCTCTTCGACTTCATGACCTTTGATCATTGCGAAGATAAATTCCACTCCAAGGCCGATTGCATAAGAAATTATTACCAGGGGCATCACGAGTGTGAAGCCAAGCCAGAAATTCTCCCAGGTCAGAAAGTTCCCGAACAATTCCAGCACGCGAGGGGTCCCGTTGGCTGCATCAATGGCGGCATAGTGTTGGTAGCCGGTATTGAAAAAGGAAAAAAGAAGGACTGGAAGCAAGGCCATGATCACCATGTTCATGGTGCGCTTCAGGTCGTCGGCCGACCTTACATGTCCCCCGCTGTGAGTCGTCTCATCCGGTGTGAACAAGAAGGTGTGGAACGCACTGAATGCAGGAGCGATCTTCTTTCCTCGCAACCGGTGTTTTATGATATGCAGTCGCTTCTTTAACGTAAGTTTATTGTCGCTCATCTCTTATCCAATTTCTTTTAATAGTAAATCCAATCCTTCACGGATGATCTCCTGGTGAGGTTGCTTGGAAATACAAACAAATTCTGTGAGGGAAAAGTCCTCCGGAATTACTTCGTACAGGCCGAGTTGTTCCATTTCATCAATATCCTTGTACATGCATGCCTTGAGCAATTGCATGGGATAAATATCGAGTGGAAATACCTCTTCGTAAAGCCCCGTTACCACAAAAGCCCGGTGTTCGCCGTTGGTATTGGTATCCAGGTCGTATTTCTTTTTTGGATTCAGCCAGGAAAAGGTCAGGGACCTGGTTGTGGAAATCTTGTTGAATACAGGCTTGTTCCACCCGAATAATTCATAGTCATCACCTTCTGGGATGATGCTTACCGTATTGTTGTAGGAACCGAGGTGCCCATCCGGGCTGGACTTGCTTCCCGTAAGTACGTCTCCGTTGATGACCCTGAAATTCTTCTGATTCACCCCACTGGCATACAGGAAGGTCGAGATCTCTGCACCTATCCGGGTCTTATAATATTTTGGTGATTTCACGCAAGAACCTGCCAGGGCGATGATTCGCTCGGGATTATATTTCCCGGTCAGCAGTGTTTCGCCGATTATGACCAGGTCCTGCGGGGAAAGTGTCCAGATACGTTCCCCTTTGTTTATAGGATCGATCCTGTTGATCTGTGTGCCCACCAAACCAGCCGGGTGGGGTCCGCTTACCTGGTGGAGTACAATTCCATCAAGCCCTGAAAAAGGTGAGTTTTCCCCCTTTCCAATACTAACGTGAATTTTGCCTGGAGTCAGTTTTCCAAGTGCATCCAGGGCTGCCTGAAGTTCCTTTTCCCTGCCACCTAGCGTATAATTGATATCAGCTGCCAGGGGTGCGGTAACGTACGCAGAGATAAAAATCGCCTTGGGTACATCCTCTGGATGTGCGATGACATCATACGGACGCTGTTTGATAAACGGCCAGCAACCGGATTCCAGCAAAAAAGCCCGAATATCCTCAGCTGCTGCTTTATTAGGGTCAAGCGGCTGGTGTGCCAGGGTTTTCTGCTCCTTGTCAGGGAGAATTTTAAGGCTCAGAATTTTCCTCCGTGCACCCCGCTTGATTTCCACGAGTTCCCCGCTAACGGGTGCCACGAATTTCATGGCATCGTAGTTCTTATTGTAAAATAACGGTTCTCCTGCTTGTATCTCCGCCCCTTCTTTAACCATCATCTTAGGGGTCAAATTATAGAAGTCAAGGAGATTTATGTTGTAAACGTTGCTGGCGACGGCCTTGGAAGTAGTAGTTTCTGCAGCTCCGACAAGGTTGATATTCAATCCTTTGTTAATTCGGATGTCAGTGGGCATATTTTCTTAGACCTTAGGTTAAAAATTCGGGCCAAAAATAGCATTTAAAAGAAAGTTTTCATAATTATTACCCCATTTTTTGGGCGGTACATCGATCAGAATTCCAAGGGGTTTCAATTTGTTTACCTTTGCCTCTTAAAAAAGCCCCTGATGCGCCTGAAACTTAAACATTTACCTTTCTTTTTCTTTGGGCTCTCGCTCCTGGCACAGGTGCAGGTGGAGGTAGCCGCCCCGGAACACATCAAGTCGATCGTGTTCAAAGGCCCGACAGAGGACCAATTTCCCATTGTCAAGATTGGCCAACCGGTTTATCTGGAATTCGACGACCTCTCAGCCAGTGAACAGGATTATTATTACAAAATCGTGCATTGTGACTACAACTGGGAACCCTCTCAGCTGCTTAAATCCCAATACCTGGGCGGCACAGACAATCAGCGGATAATCAATTACGAAAACAGCTACAATACCCTACAACCCTATTCCAATTACAAGCTAACCCTTCCAAATACTGTTACCAGGGTACGGGTAAGCGGAAATTACGTGCTTGAGATCTACAATTCAGTCCAGGAATTGCAATTCTCAAGGCGGTTTGTGGTGTATCAGGACCTGGTACAGGTAGGGGCTCAGATAAAAAGGTCCAGGAATTTTGATTTCCTGGGAGAAAAACAATCCGTTCAATTCAGTATCCGTCCTTCCGGTATTCAGCTGATCAATCCTAAAAAGGAGGTGAAGATCGCAATCCTGCAAAACTACCACTGGCCTACAGCACTGTACAATATCCCTCCCCAGTATACCATTGGAAGCGAACTGGTATACCGGTATGATCAGGAGACGGCTTTCTTCGGAGGGAATGAGTTCCTGAATTTTGATACCAGCGATCTGCGGGCTCCCACGGCAGCCATTTCCAGTATAAGCATGGAAGACCTTTACCACCATTACCTGTTCACCAATGCCTACCGTTACGACCGCAATTACACATACTTTCCGGATATTAACGGAGATTTTGTGATCCGCACCCTGCAGGGCAGGGACCCTTCCCGGGAATCCGAATACACCTGGGTACATTTCAGCCTGCCGTATTCTGACTGGATGGGGCTTGATGAGGTATTTGTCTTCGGGAAGTTCAACAATTATGCCCTTGAAAGCCTGAACGTAATGGAATTCAATAAGGAATCAGGGAATATGGAGGCCACGCTCCTTTTGAAACAGGGATTCTACAACTTTAAATACGTTATCAGGCGGGAAGATGGAAATGTGGAAATGAATACGGTTGGCGGCAACTTCGACTATGCGGAAAACTCGTACACCATTTTAGTGTATTACAGGAATTTTGGGGATATTTACGACAGTATAATCGGGATTGGCACCGCGAATTCCGAGAATATTACGAACTAAGGCTGCTTCCTTTCTATGGAAACCACACCTGTAAAACACGGGGGAAGGTATAAACTCAAGTTCAGGGGTTCGGAATGTCTGAATTGCGGACATCCTCTGGAACTCAGCGACCGCTATTGTCCTAATTGCTCCCAGGCGAACAGCACCAAGCACCTTACCATAAAAGATTTTTTGGATGAACTGTTCGAGGACATGGTCCGGTTTGACACCCGCCTGGTACGGACACTTACCACCATGTTATGGCGGCCCGGTCGTGTTTCCAAGGACTTCATAGCCGGTAAAAGAAAGTAAATGAACGCAAGGGTCAGCAGGAACCGGAACGGATTTGCGGAGGTCTTTCTTTTACCTGCTATGAAGTCCTTGGAAACACGACCGGGTCGCCATAACATGCAATTTTTTTCTGACCCTTATCGATATGGACAGTGTGTATACTTATGAGGAGGCGGTAGAAAAGCACGGACTACCCAACCGAAGAGAAGACCAGATTGCCTATGGGATTGCAGACAGTGTTGACCACCTGAACCGTCAGCCGGGGGGGTTTCTCAATGAATTTCTTTCGACGGTCCCCTTCGCCATATTTGCCTTCTTGCCGTTCTTCACGATCTTCCTGTGGCTGGTATATATCAGGAAAAAGTTTAACTACACCGATAATTTGGTGTTTTCCTTTCACAGTCAGTCACTGTTCTTTATCTTGCTCATTGTTAGTTTTTTGATCGACCAGCTTTTCGGTACAACCTCCATTGGGTGGTTCATCCTGATCTTTGCGGTCTACCTCTTTCTCTCCATGCGGAGGTTTTATGGACAGGGGTGGTTCAAAACGACGATCAAATACCTGTTTTTGAACACTATATTTGTAATTTTAGCAAGTGTCGCTGCCCTGATCTTCCTGATTGGAAGCGCACTCACTTATTAGGATATGAAAATGATAACCCAGGTTACCAAAGGCATCAAGATTTCCGTGAAGACAAGTTTTGAAGGAACCTTCTTCAAGAACTATAAGATGCACTTTGCTTTCGGCTATACGATTACCATCGAAAACCAAAGCAAAGATTCCGTGCAACTGATCACCAGGCACTGGGATATTTACGATGCCCTGAACGATCCCGAAGTAGTGGATGGCGAAGGCGTCATAGGGAAGAAGCCCGTCATCCGGCCAGGGGAATCCCACACCTACAGTTCCGGATGCCTGCTTGCCTCTCCCCTGGGAGCCATGAACGGATTCTATAACAGGGTTAATTTTTCCTCTACCGAGAAGTTCCGGGTATATGTTCCAACCTTCCGGCTCAATGCACCCTTTGCCCTGAATTAGGCTATCACAGCTTATCTGAATCACTTTTTTAAGGCACTGGCATTTCGTACCTTTGGCGGAACTTTTAATTTCATAAGTATATCGTTATGGGTAAAGGATTTTTTCAAGTCCCCTCGGCTTACAATGAGCCGGTCAAAAGCTACGCCCCGGGTTCTCCGGAGCGGGAAGCCGTACTAAAACAATATAAGGAATACTACAACGGATCTGAAGATATTCCGATGTATATCGGAGGTCAAGAGGTGCGTACCGGAAAAACCCGGAGTATTGCCCCTCCTCACGACCATCAGCACGAGGTGGGAAAATACCACCTCGCCTCTGAAAAGGAAGTTGAGCAGGCTATCGGCACGGCGCTGGAAGCACGGCATGCCTGGGCCTCTCTTCCCTGGGAGCAGCGGGCTGCAGTATTCCTGAAAGCAGCTGACCTGCTTGCCGGACCATACCGCTCAAAGATCAATGCCGCCACCATGATGGCCCAGTCCAAGACGGTTCAACAGGCAGAAATAGATTCAGCCTGTGAACTTATTGACTTTCTGAGGTTCAATGTGGAATTCATGTCGCGTATATACCAGGAACAACCGGAATCCTCAGACGGGATCTGGAACAGGGTGGAATACCGCCCCCTGGAAGGATTTGTCTATGCCATTACGCCTTTTAACTTCACGGCTATTGCCGGAAACCTGCCCGCCAGTGCAGCCCTGATGGGTAATGTAGTGGTATGGAAGCCCAGTGATCATCAAATATTCTCTGCCAAGGTGATCATCGACGTATTCCAGGAGGCCGGGCTCCCTGCTGGAGTAATCAATGCCATCTTTGGCGATCCGGCAATGATAACAGAAATGGTTCTTTCCCACCCCGACTTTTCGGGCATACACTTTACGGGATCTACAGAGGTCTTCAAAAGCCTCTGGAAACAGATCGGGAACAATATCAGCACATATAAAACGTATCCGCGAATCGTCGGGGAAACCGGTGGTAAGGATTTTATCATCGCCCACCCCTCAGCACCCCCAAAGCAGGTGGCCACAGCCATTACCCGGGGGGCCTTTGAACTGCAGGGACAAAAATGCAGCGCTGCCTCACGTGTATATCTGCCCAAATCCACTGCCAATGAAATTCTGGAAGGGGTCAAAGCAAACATTGAATCCTTCAATAAACCAGGTTCACCTGAGGACATGGAGAACTATATCACTGCAGTGATCCACGAGGGGGCCTTTGATAAGCTGGCCAGCTATATCGACCGGGCCAAATCGGATGCAGATGCAGAGATCATTGCCGGTGGCGGATATGATAAATCCAGGGGGTACTTCATCGAACCGACCGTGATCCTGACCACGGATCCCAAATACGTCACCATGGAAACTGAACTGTTCGGCCCTGTGGTTACCATATATGTGTATGAGGATGCCGACTGGTCAGAGACCCTCCTTCTGGTGGATCAGACCTCCGAATACGCCCTTACCGGAGCAGTGATGGCCCGTGACCGCTATGCGCTCACAGAGGCCACCAAGGCGCTGGAAAATTGTGCAGGAAACTTCTACATCAATGACAAACCTACCGGAGCGGTGGTGGGTCAGCAACCCTTTGGAGGTGCCCGTGCTTCTGGAACCAACGACAAGGCCGGATCTGCTCAAAACCTTATGCGGTGGGTTTCCCCAAGGCTGATTAAAGAAACTTTCATCCCGCCGGAAGATTACAGATATCCCTTCCTGGGGTAAGCCAAAAAAAGCCCTGTTTTACGGGGCTTTTTTAGTATCCCTTCTTATAGGGATCCGGAAGGTATACCACCTTTTTGGTTTCAAAGAACGGTTCGGAAAAATACTGGGATAGCGGAAAGATTTGTGCTTTAGGGAATGCTGCCAGTTCCTCGGTGAGGTCTCCCCCCTTCAGATATAGAATACCGTTTGGGATGTTATCGCTGCTTTCTGCCCGCAGGCGTCCCCTTGTCCAGCGCATAAAGGTGGGCATGGCAGCTACCGCACGGCTGGTAATAAAATCGAACTGTTCCGGCATTTGTTCCACCCGGACCTGACGGGCCGTGGCATTTTCAAGTGACAGTCCGCGGATTACATCTTCCACAACACGGATTTTCTTGGCGATAGCATCTACCAGTGTAAATCGGGTCTGCGGGAACAGGATGGCAAGCGGAATCCCCGGGAACCCGCCGCCGGTTCCTACATCGAGTACTTCCAGCCCCGGTGCGAATCCATGCACCTTTGCAATCCCCAGACTGTGCAAAACGTGTCTGAGATAGAGCTCATCTATGTCCTTCCTCGACACGACATTAATGCGGGTATTCCAGTCCTTATAAAGGTTTCCCAATGCCTGGAACTGCTCTTTCTGACGGTCAGATAAATTGGGAAAATATTGGTAAATAATTTCAGCCTTCATCCCTACCTTTGTGGTTTGATCCCAAAAGTACTACATTCGTACAGACAAAAGGGCAGATAGACTAGTGTCCCTTTTTTGCCGTTTTAAGTGTACATCCTTTGTCTATATGCAAGATTCCTCAATAAGATTTTCCCGTAAAGACCCCGCTCAGTTTTTCAGAACCCTGAACCGGAGAGTCAACACGTATTTCGCTGAAAACAAAATGAAAAAAACAGGCAACTGGAAGCTGTACATGAAATCTATTGTCATGTTCAGCATGTTGCTAGGCCCGTATTTCCTCATATTGACCCTCGGACTCCCCAACTGGGCTAACCTCCTGTTAACTATCCTGATGGGTGTTGGAATGGCAGGTGTGGGCATGAATGTAATGCACGACGGGAACCACGGCTCCTTCTCCTCCAAAAAATGGGTCAATAAGTTGATGGGAGGCAGTATTTATATTCTCGCAGGAAATGTTTACAACTGGCAGGTACAGCACAATGTGCTGCACCATACCTATACCAATATCCACGAACACGATGAGGACCTGGACGCCGGAGATCTGCTCAGATTTTCAGAGCACGCTCCCTGGTACAAATTTCACAGGTTCCAGCACTACTATTCAGTGTTTCTTTACGGGCTGCTCACTTTCAACTGGGCGCTGACGACCGATTTCAAACAAATGTACAGGTATACCAAGCGTAAACTCTCCTATGGGAAATTCCCAAACCCCGCGTTGAACTGGAGCGTGCTGGTGATTACCAAACTGATCTACCTGACTATTTGGATCGTGATCCCTATGCTGGTGCTCAATATTGCCTGGTGGAAGGTGCTTCTTGGCTTTTTCGTCATGCATTATGTGGCCGGGCTCATCCTGAGCGTAGTCTTTCAACTCGCCCATGTTGTTGACCATGCAGAAACTCCCCTCCCGGAAGAAGACGGAAGCATGAAAAATTCCTGGGCCATACATCAATTGCTGACCACGGTAAATTTCGGAACCAGGAACCGTCTGGTAAACTGGTTTACAGGTGGGCTCAATCATCAGGTGGAACATCATATTTTCCCCCATATCAGCCATATTCACTATACCAAGATTGCAAAAATCGTGAAACAAACAGCCCGCGAATTCAATTTGCCGTATAATGAGTATGAAACTACCCGAAAAGCCGTAATTTCGCATTTCAAACACCTGAAAGATCTCGGTAAAAAGCCCCGGCTGCAGGTGCAATAAAGTACCTTTTCATGAATGCGAATTTGTCTGACCGTATCAACGGTATGTCCACATCGGCCACGTTGGCCATGGCGGCTAAAGCAAGGGAATTAAGAAATCAGGGCAAGGATATCATAGGGCTGAGCCTGGGAGAACCCGATTTCAACATTCCTGACTTTATCAAAGAAGCCGCTAAAGAGGCTATCGACGAGAATTATAGCAGTTATTCCCCCGTGGATGGATATGCAGACCTGAAGGCTGCCATTTCCCACAAATTCAAAAGAGATAATAACCTCGATTATGCCCCCGGGCAGATAGTAGTCTCCACCGGTGCAAAACAGTCCCTTGCTAACGTGGCCATGGTACTCCTGAATCCGGGGGATGAAGTAATACTTCCCGCACCCTACTGGGTCAGTTACAGGGATATTGTGAAACTGGCGGGAGGCATACCAGTGGAAGTTCCCACCGATATCAAATCCGATTTCAAAATCACTCCGGATCAATTGCGCAGGGCAATCAGCCCGAAAACCAAAATGATCTGGTACAGCTCTCCCTGCAACCCGAGCGGGTCTGTCTACAGCCTGGAAGCTCTGGAAGGCCTGGCGCAAGTGCTGCAAGACCACCCGAACATTTTTGTTGTATCCGATGAGATCTATGAACACATAAATTTTGCTGGCGAACATGTGAGCATGGCGGGAATAAAAGGGATGTACGACAGGACCATAACCGTTAACGGAGTCTCCAAAGCCTTTGCCATGACCGGCTGGCGCATCGGATATATCGGTGCACCGGAATGGATTGCGAAAGCTTGTACCAAATTTCAGGGACAGATAACCAGCGGGGCTAATGCAATTGGCCAGCGGGCTACCATTGCCGCCCTACAGGCCCCGGTGGAGAAGATCCGTTTTATGATCGACGAATTCAACCAGCGCAGGGACCTCATTCTGGATTTGTTGAGGCGTATCGACGGATTCAAAGTAAACGTACCGGAAGGGGCATTTTATGTTTTTCCGGATATTTCGGCCTATTTCGGCAGGGAGCTTCGCGGAAGGAAGATCGGGAATGCTTCAGATTTCGCCATGTACTTATTGGAAGAGGCACATGTAGCCACCGTGACCGGGGAAGCCTTTGGGAATCCAAGTTGCATCCGGATTTCCTATGCAGCCTCCGAGGACGAAATTCGGGAGGCGGTTAAACGTATTCAGGCAGCCCTTTAAAAACTGCCAGGACCTATTTCAGATACGCTTCCAAAAATAAGGTGTCAGCAGTATCAATACGGTGAATAGCTCCAGCCTGCCTGCCAGCATCAGGAAACAACACCACCACTTGCCAATAGCAGGGAGTCCATTAAAATTATTGAGCGGACTGAGCGTGCCAAATGCAGGACCTACATTTCCGAGGGCCGAAGCCGCCCCCCCAATTGCAGACATAAAATCCAAACCCAGCAATCCAAGCACCATGGATCCGATGATGAACAAAAGCATATAGAGTACAAAGAAGGCAATTATGTTGTACACGATATGCTCGGTAACCGTTTTTCCATTAAAACGGACGGGGATGATGGCATTGGGGTGCAGCGTCCTTTTGAATTCCAGCAGGCCGTTCTTGATTATAAGGATATGACGCATAACCTTAATCCCCCCCGCGGTAGAGCCCGCCGACCCTCCGGCAAACATCAACCCGAAAAAGAAAATGGTCAGGAAGGGAGTCCATCCGGTAAAATCAGCCGTGACAAAGCCCGTGGTGGTGATCACGGCCATGACCTGAAATATCCCATGGCGTATGGAACTCTCCAGAGAACCGAAAACCATCGGGTGGTAATCGGAAACCGGTACTTCTGCCCGGAAGTAAACCACCAGGGACACGAGCACTGCAAATATCCCGAGGAAGAGGGCAAAATACCTGAATTCTTCATCTCTCAGCACTTTCTGGATCTTGCCCTTGAAAGCAAAATAGCTGAGGACGAAATTCGTCCCTGCCAGGAACATGAACAGGATGATTATATACTGTATAAGAGGTTGATCATTCCAGTAGGCGATGCTGTCGTTTTTCGTCGAAAATCCCCCGGTGGATAAGGTGGAAAGCGCATGGTTGATCGCATCGAAAAAGGACATCCCTGCAAGCTTGAGTAAGAGGGTTTCAGCAAGGGTGTACCCCAGGTATATGAACCAAAGCCGCTTGGCGGTGTCGGTAATCCTCGGATGGAGTTTGTCTCCTCCCGGGCCCGGTGCCTCCGCTGCAAAAAGCTGCATCCCGCCAATCCCCAGCAATGGGAGAATGGCAATGGCCAGCACGATGATCCCCATACCCCCGATCCAGTGGGTTAGACTCCTCCAGAAGAGGATGCCTTCGGGAAGGGCCTCGATATCGTCCAGAATGGAAGCCCCTGTGGTGGTATAACCGGACATGGTTTCAAAAAATGCATTGGTGAGATCGGGAATGGCTCCTGAAAGCACATAGGGTAATACGCCGGATGCCGCCATGATGATCCAGCCAAGGGTCACCACGATATAGCCCTCTTTCCGTTTGACTTCTTTTCGGTGGCCGCGTGGTAAAAACATGGCCAGGGTGCCCAGGAAAAGCGTGGCAATTGCCCCTACACTGATCTCAAAGGTGACCCCGTCCTGGTACAAACCGCTTACAATAGCGGCCAGGCCCATAAAACCACCGTTGACCAGAAGTAGCAGGCCCATCAGATGTATGATGATTCTGGAATTCAGCACCATATCAGAGGAACAGCTTTTCGATATGGGGAATGGCGCTGGGCAGGCAGCATACTACCACCCGATCGCCCTCGAGGATCCTGAAATCTCCCAGGGCTATGAGCCCCTGGTCCTGCCGGATCACCCCACCGATAATGGCATTCCTGGGAAAGTCCAGTTCCCGGATCAGCTCTCCGCTTACCTGGGAAGTAGGCTTGACCACAAATTCGAGGATTTCTGCATTGAGATTGTTCAGTCGGGTGAGGGCAACCACCTCTCCCTTTCGGACATATCGGAATATATTATTGGCTGCCAGCAGTTTCTTGTTTATAAGAGTATCAACCCCGATAGACTGTGATATCTGGAAGTAATCCATGTTCTCAACCAGGGCGATGGTTTTCTTAATATGCTTGGATTCGGCTACCAAACAGGACATGATATTGGTCTCCGAATTCCCCGTCACCGCAATAAATGCGTCCATGGACTCCAGGCTTTCCTCTTCCAGCAATTCAACATTGCGGCAATCCCCGTTGATGACCAGGGCATTGGGAAGCATGTCTGCTATCTCAAATGCCTTGTTCTTGTCCTTTTCGATAATCTTTACATTGAAGCGTTGTTCGCATAGGTCCCGGGCCGCCTTGGCGCCGACCTTACTACCCCCCAGGATCATCACATTTCGAATTTCCTCTTTCTTCTTACCTGTGAGTTTATAGAGTTCCTCCACACCCTTTCGGTCCGTGATGAAGTACACCTGGTCCTCTTCCCTGAATTCTGTGTCTCCCCTTGGGATCAGGGTAAATTGTGTGCCCCTTCGCTGAAGGGCTATGGGCATGAAATGGAATCCGGGGAAGATATTTGCTATCTCCTTTACTGTTTTTCCGATCAGGGAAGTGCTGGCAGGAAGTGAAACCCCCGCCATAATCAGCCGGCCATCCTCAAATTCATAGGTATCATTGAAGGCAGACTGGCTCAGCAGCATTTTAATCTCCGCAGCTGCCAATTCTTCCGGAGAAATGAGCTCGTCTATTCCCAGCTCCCTGAACTTAATCAGCTCCCTGTACTCGAGGAACTCAGTATTGGAGATCCTCGCTATGG
>JARRLI010000025.1:0-9412 GCA_037387145.1 Robiginitalea sp.
CATAGCGGATGAAATCACCACCAATTTGCAGGACCTGCAGGAGTTTGACAGAGTAGTTGCTTTTAGAGAGGCGCTCAAGTTTAAGTACTCCGATATAGGATTGAAGCAGATTTCCGATTCCCTGAATGTCAGGTATATTTTGGATGGTAGTATGCAACTATCAGGAAACAGAATACGGGTAAAGGTCCAATTGCTGGATGGAATAACCAATGAATATTTCTGGGTGGAAGATTTTGCGGCCCGGTGGGATGCAAATGAACTTTTTTCGCTCCAGTCTGAAGTTACCCGAAAGGTTCTTGAAAAATTGAAAGAAGATATGGGAACGATTCAGGTTGCAAATGAGGAATCATTTCCAACCGATAACACCGAGGCATATAATTATTATCTAAAGGGTTTGTACCAGGCAAGAAAGGGATCTCAGCAAGGGGTTTCCCGTGCTATTGAGTTTTTTGAAAAAGCCACTGAACTCGATTCTAACTACGTAGAGGCTTACAAGGAATTAGCCTATAACTACATGAGCAGTGGTTTGAATGATGGGATCAACAGTCAAGGAGAAGCCTGGAAATATTCCAAAAAATATATGCAAAAAGTATTGGAATTGTCCAGTGATGAGAACGATATCAGATGGGCCAGACTTCGTATGCGAACGAACTCCTATTTTTTTGAATGGGATTTCGATTTAATGGAAAAGGAATACGCAGCAGGTTTTGATGATAATAGCTTCTTGTTAAAAACACTTTATGAATTAAACACAGGCAGGTTTGAGGAAGCCTTACAAACAGCTGAATTCCGTGCGGAGCGCTATCCAACTTGTGGCACCTGCCAGGCATATTTGGCTGATGCGCTTTTTTATCTGGGTAGGCGAAATGAATCTAAAAAAGTCTTGGATAAGAACTTTGATCTATTTAATGATAATTACGCGTTTCTTAGGCAGGCTGCCATTTCATATTATTATTTGGGTGACTACATCAGGTCCCAGGAGGCATTGAGGCGAATTAGATTTACGTTTAATGATAATTCCCCGAACACCTTGTTTCTGATAGCCGTTAACCATCAGTTAAATGGCGATAGTAGTGTGGAAGATGAAACTGTAGAAATCCTGCTGGAGCAGTATCGGAATTATAATTCCGGATCACCAGCCTGGTATCTGGCAAAGTACCATGCCCACTTAGGGAATTATGAAGAAACTATCACCTGGCTCCAAAGGTCTTTTGAGCGTCATGACGTGGAAATGATCTGGTTGAGGACTGAACCCCTGTTTGCCCCGTTACGAAGTGACCCAAGGTATATGCGGATTTACGCAGATGTAGGTTTCCCTTACAAACGCATACTAAAACAGAGGAACATGCTGCGAAAAATAGTTCTGGGGGTATTACTTGTTCTAATCACCGCCATCGTGGTGCTGGCAGTGGTAAATCTTACGAATGCATCGGAACCCATACCTGAAGTAGCGGTGGCCTATGGGGAGGAGGCCGACCTTGGCGATCGGCCCTGGTGGGAAGCCACAACAGTTTATCAGGTGTACCCCAGGTCATTCCAGGATTCTGACGGGGACGGGGTTGGGGATATTGGCGGGATTATTTCCCGTCTGGATTACATCCGGGAACTGGGTTTTGAAACCATTTGGTTTTCGCCTTTTTTCAGGAGTCCTCAAAAAGATTTTGGCTACGACGTCAGCGATTATTACCTGCCCGATCCGCAATACGGTGATACCCTCCTGGTGGACAGCCTGATCCGGGAGATCCATAAGAGGGACATGAAGGTGGTTTTTGACCTGGTCCTTAACCACACCTCCGAGGAGCATCCCTGGTTTGTGGAGTCGCGCTCTGGAAAAGACAATCCCAAGAGTGACTGGTACCTCTGGCGGGATGGGAATAGCGATACTCCCCCCACCAACTGGCACAGTGCCCTGGGCATGAATGGGTGGCATTACGATGAGGTGCGTCAGCAGTGGTATTTTTCTTCATTTTTATCCTTTCAGCCCGATCTGAACTGGCGGAATCCACAGGTCAAAGAAGCGATGTTTGAGATGGTGCGGCACTGGCTGGACAAAGGCGTGGATGGCTTCCGGCTGGATATTTTCAACTATATCTACGAGGACCCTGATTTTAAAGACAATCCTTTCAGCCTGCGGGTAGTCCCTACCCAGGATTACACCAAAATGTTCTGGCAGGAAAAGAAATACAACATGAACCACCCGGACGATTTTGCCCTGGCCAAAGAACTGAGGAGTATCCTGAACGGGTATGACCCGCCCAGGTTTATGGTAGGGGAGGTCTTTGGGGACCATAAAACCCTCAGAAACTTCCTGGGGGCAAAGCAGGACGGATTGAACCTGGTATTCCTGTTCGATATTTCGGCCCTTGAGTGGGACGCTGACTTTTTCAGGGAAAAGATCCGGAGGATCGAGGCCTTTTATCCTTATCCCTACACCCCTACCTATGTCTTCAGCAATCACGACCGGCCGCGAAGCATCACCCTTCTTGGGGACGATATACAAAAGGCAAAGACCCTGGCATTGTTACAGCTTACCTTACGGGGGGTCCCCTTCTACTACCAGGGGGAGGAAATTGGAATGACTACCGGTGCGATTCCGGGGGATCAGGCACTGGATCCCTTGCCGGCAGCTTTTGACTGGCTTCCTGATTTTGCCAAGGGCCAGGTTTTCAACAGGGACAATTGCCGGACCCCAATGCAGTGGGAAGCGGGCCCGAATGCCGGATTTACTCCAGCCGGGGTAGCCCCCTGGCTTCCTGTATTGTCTGATGCAGGAAATCCCAATGTGGTATCTCAGCTCAGTGATCAAAATTCCCTTTGGCAAACCAACCAATCCCTGTTGCGGATCCGAAATCAATACCTTCCCCTGAAATGGGGAAGCCTGAGATGGATTCCCGAATACGGCCGGGGGGATATCCTGGCATTCGAGCGTATTTACCACACCCAATCCCTCAGGATCCTGATAAATATTTCCGAAGAGACCGAGCAGGTGGAGGTTCCCGGGGGTATGTCGGTGGTATTTTCCTCGGGCATGGTTACCCTGGAGGATGGCAGACTGCAGCTCGCACCGAATACAGGGGTGATTCTCAGATAACCGCAAATGAAGGGATTTCAGCTCGGAGTCTTTGACGCAAGAATCGGAGCATGGTGGAGACCGGTTTTTCTGAGGCCTGTTGTTTCAGTTAAGCATTTCCGAATTAATCCGGAATAAAAGATTACTTCACAATAAATACATCCCCATCATTTGCAAGATGGACAGGGCCTTCGAATGCTGCCAATCCCTTCATGTATAAATTTTTTATGACCCTGTTATCAGGAGTCGGGGCCAAATGGTTTAAAACAAGCTTTTTGACATTGGCATTTTGAGCCAATTCTGCAACTTCTTCAGGACTGGTATGGTAATCCTGTATATCATGAATGATTTTAGCATTTCTATCCATTCCGGCGTTGGTTAATTCTTCCTCGAGTATTTTCTGGAATGACATCAACATCACTTCGTGTATCAACACGTCACAGTTCTGCGCCATTTTTTCCAACAGGTCATTCTTTTTGGTGTCCCCGCTAATGACCACTTTTTTATCCCTGTATTGAATTACATAACCGACGGCCGGCTCAATAGGTTCGTGATCCACATCGAATGCCGTGATAGTAATTCCGTCTTGCTGAAAAATGATCTTTGTTGAATCCTGGGCTATATGGTATTGATGAGGGATGCCTCTGGCCTTTGAAATATCCATTTTTTCAGCTCCATGATGATCTACCCTGTACTGGTTTTCTACAGACAGGAAGTCATTGGCGGCCTTTACTATGGTATTCAGGCTATCGGGACCGTAAATAGGCAGCTTGCTTTTTCTCCCCATCACCCATGACCTGTTTATAATGTTGGGTAAATCCATTATGTGGTCAGAGTGAAAATGAGTTAGGAAAATCCCATCCAACTCATTGAGGGGAAGCCTTGTGTTGTCAGATTTCTGAACCACTCCAGCCCCTACATCGAACATGAAAAAGTAACCGTTCACAAAGATGGCTGTGCCGGTTTGCGCCCTCTCGCCCGGCAATGGGGTGGCTGTCCCTACGGTAACTACTACAATCCCTTCTTTCTCCTCGACGTATTCCGGCGGAGCATTGGCCTCTAATTGTTTCCGTATCCCTGAAGAAAGTAAATTTTCTGAATTACACCCGGCAATCAGCATAAAAAGCATTCCCGCCGGAACTACAGCCAGCTTCTTGGTCATACGTCTCATGGGGTTCATTTATGTATTGCGAAAAGTTGAAGTTTGATGGAAACCGCACATTAGGCATTGGTTTCGGCCTGAGCGTAAATTTCATCTATTTCCCTGTGGAATTTTTTCCGGATTACACGCCTTTTGAGTTTAAGTGTGGGTGTCAGTTCAGCTTCTGAGTTATCCGGATGAAATGGCAGCCATTGATATGGGACCAGCCGGAATTTCTTGATTTGTTCAATGTGAGAAAACTCCGGACTGTACTTATCGACGATTTTCTGGAATTTGTCCAGGACATCCTGATTTATAATCATATCCTCAATCCCGGTCCATTCAATGCCTTTATGGGTACACCAATTTTTCAGGGCCTCTTCCGCCGGGACGATCAATGCGGAAACAAATTTTCGCTTTTCACCCACAACCATTATCTGCTCTACCAGAAAATCCTCTCTCATACGGTTTTCAATGGGAGCAGGGGCTACATATTTCCCGCCTGACGTTTTTAGCAATTCTTTCTTGCGATCCGTTATTTTAAGGAATTGGCGTCCTCCGGGGCCTTCAATCATCTTTCCGATATCCCCGGTACAAAACCAGGTCTTACCCTCAATTTCTTTGAAAACCTGGGCATTGATTTCCGGTTTTTTGTAATACCCGCTCATTATATTCGGTCCATAAGCCAGTATTTCACCTTCATCCTCCCCATAATCCCCGACCGTTTTGTCTATGTACAGTTCGACGCCTTTTACCGCATAACCAACTGTGCCGAGCATGGTCCCATTCGGCTCAAGGGTATTCCCTGTAAGGGTAGGGGCAGTTTCCGTCAGGCCGTAAGCTTCTTTAACCGGAATGCCTGCTGCACAAAAGACACGCAAGATCTTCACCGGGCATGGGGCTGCTCCGGTAACAATCATCCGAACATTGCCGCCGAGGGCCTCGCGCCACTTGTTAAAAATGAGGCTGTCGGCGATTTTCCATTTCAGCTTATCTGTAAAGGACAGCTTTTGGTCCAGCTCAAAATTATCGGTAAGGCTCAGTGCCCAAAAAAACAGGTTCCGCTTTACACCTTCCAATGCAAGCCCTTTGTTGTAAATGGCTTCGTAAACTTTTTCCAGCAACCTTGGTACTGTGGTAAACATTACCGGTTTTACAGATGCCAGATCCCCTTCAGGCCCGCTGAGGTTATCCGTGCCGCAATAATACACCGAAGCGCCTATATAGTAATATACAAAAGAGACCATCCTTTCATAGATATGGCACATAGGGAGGAAACTCAACACTTTTTCCCCGGGTTGGATGGACACCAGGTCCGAAGTAGACATAAGCACGTGCATTAAATTGCTGTGCTTTAGCATTACCCCCTTGGGGTTTCCCGTGGTCCCGGAAGTGTATATGATAGTCATCAGGTCATCCCCCGTAATGGATTGCTTTATTTTTTCAACCTCGGCCAGGCCTTCTGTGTCCAGGATATCTTCCCAAAAAGGACGATCCGGGTCCTTATCAAAAGTGTAGATATGAACCAGCCCCGGCGTATTTATTTGTGCCGTCGATAATTTATCATACAGGTCGAGGGCGCCGCAAAAAGCGGCTTTAACCTCTGATTCATTAAGAATATACTCGTATTCTCCAATGCTTATAGTCGGATACAATGGGATGCTGATCAGTCCGGCCATTTGGATTGCAAAATCCATAATGAGCCATTCAGGCCTGTTTTTGTAAGCCACAATGGCTACCTTATCGCCTGGTTTCAGGCCAAGTTTCAACAGGCCGGATGCAGCGTGCTCCGCAGCATCCACCATTTCCTGTGAACTGTACGATTTCCAGTTTCCGGAAGCATCCCTGCCGCTTACGGTAGCGGACTGGGGTAGATGTTCCAATTGGTTATAGAGGAGGTCAAAAAGTCGGGTCATGGGTTGGAAATTAGCTTGCAATCCTTGGAATATACAAAAAAAGTATACGATAAATCCCTGCCGAAGGCCCTATTCGAACATCAGGCTTATGAATTCGGCCACACAGGCGGGTTTGTCCGTTCCTTCAATCTCAACCGTACAGTTCCAGGTGATTTTCAAGCCATTGTTTCCATAATTTTCAATCTGTTGGATATGCCCCTGCAGGCGCAATCGACTGTCCACCGGAACAGGGTTAGGAAAGCGCACCTTATTCAGCCCATAATTGACCCCCATTTTGGCGGACCGGACCTGAATGCAATCCGTGAGGAGTTTCGAAAGGAGGGAAAGCGACATAAACCCATGGGCCACGGGTTTTTTGAACGGAGAATATTTGGCAGCCCGCTCCGCATCCACATGTATCCACTGAAAATCCATGGTGGCTTTGGCAAAATCCAAGATCATTTCCTGGGTTACGGTAAGCCAGTCTCCGGGAGGGAGTGTTTTGCCCTCAAGGGTTCTGAAGGCTTCGAAATTTTCAAGTATAGTTTTCGCCATCCTAATATCCTAACGTGAAGTCCCTCCGTCAATGGTCAGACAAATCCCGGAAACAAAACGGGCCTCATCGGAAGCCAGGTATAAATACCCGTAAGCGATATCGATGGGTTGCGCAACGGTATTAAGCGGAATATGCGCTTTTATGGCTTCAAAATGGGCTTCGGGAATTTTTTCCACCATTTCGGTCATCGTAAAGCCGGGTGCAATGGCATTGGCCGTAATCCCGTGCTTTCCGAGTTCCAGGGCCCAGGTTTTGGACATGGCGATCACCCCCGCTTTGGTGGCAGCGTAATTGGTCTGTCCGAAATTGCCCCTCAATCCTACATTGGAGGCTGCGCTAACAATTCTGCCGTACTTCTTTTCTTTCATATAGGGGATTACGGCCTGGGTACAGATAAAAACCCCTTTAAGGTTTACCTCTATGACGGCATCCCACTCGGCCTCGCTCATTTTTTCCAGGGTGCGGTCCCGGGTGATTCCGGCATTATTGATGAGGATATCAATCTTGCCGAATCGCTCACTTACCTCTTCAAACAGGGCCCTGACGGCAAACGGGTCCGTTACGGAAATGGCGTGGAATTCAGCTTTGCCCCCACCGGCATTAATACCATCGGACACCTGCTGTCCCTGGGGCAGTACGTCCAGGATGATGACCGTGGCACCTTCCCGTGCAAAAAGTTCGGATATAGCCTGCCCTATGCCTCGGGAACCTCCAGTTACAATTGCAATTTTATCGGTTAGTCTCATAGATACTTATCTTTTCAGATTCCTTTCTTTACATTCTTACGACCAGTTTGCCCTTTACCTTGCGGGACATCATCTCTTCCAATGCCTTCGGGCTATCCTCCAGGGCATATATTCTATGTATATGCGGATTTAACTTGCCTTCCTCAAACCATTGCATTAGTGTCAGGGCATTTTGCATATTGCGCTTTGGATACTTCATGGCGAAGGCACCCCAGAATACCCCAACCAGGGATGCCCCTTTTAATAAGGGAAGGTTCAATGGGATCTTCGGGATGGAACCTGCGGCAAACCCCACCACCAGAAACCTGCCCTCCCATGCAATCCCCCGGAAGGCTGCCTCTGTGTAATCACCGCCTACGGGGTCGTAGATTACATCGACCCCTTTGTTCTGGGTAAGTTCCTTGATGGTTGCCTTTAAGTCTGATTCATTGTAATTGATCAGGAGGTCGGCCCCGTATTCCCGGCACAACTCCAGTTTTTCATCGGTAGAGGCGGCTGCAATCACCCTGGCCCCCATCAGTTTGCCCAGTTCCACAGCCGCAAGGCCAACCCCCCCGGATGCTCCCAGCACCAGCAAGGTCTCACCCTCCCGAAGCCTGGCCCGATCCTTAAGGGCGTGATAAGAAGTGCCATAAGCCATCATGAAGGAAGCCGCCACCGTGAAATCCATGTTGTCTGGTTTCCTGAAACAGGCCAGGGAAGGCACAACCACCGATTCGGCCATTCCCCCATAGGGCACAAATCCGAATACGGCATCACCAACTGCCAGGTGATTTACCCCCTCTCCGACAGCGGTCACAATGCCCGCAACATCACTGCCCGGGGTAAAGGGAAGCTCAGGTTTAATTTGATACAACCCCTGAATAATGAGGGTATCCGGATAATTGATCCCACAGGCCTTTACCTGAACCACTACCTGGTTCGCTTTAGGAACCGGTTCTTGCAGTTCTTCCAGGACCAGCGAACTGGGAGGTCCGTATTCTTTACACCGTATTGCCTTCATAATCCGTTAATCTTCTATTACTTTTAAGACCAGTTTGCCCAGTTTCTCACCAGAGAAAAGGCGATTGTATGTTTGCGGGAAATTCTCGATCCCCTCGTATACATCTTCACGCGTCTTCAATTTTCCTTCAGCCATCCATTTACCCATAGCCTGGGCAGCTTCGGCATATCTCGATGTGTAGTCAAAAACCACCATCCCCTGCATAGTTGCCCGGTTTACCAAAAGGGACAGATAATTGCTCGGTCCCTTAACAGCTGTTTTGTTGTTATACTGTGAAATAGCCCCGCATATCACTACCCGTGCATGCCTCCTCAGGCGGGTTAGGGCGATATCCAGAATATCACCTCCTACATTGTCAAAATAAACATCGATGCCTTTGGGGCACTCCTCCTTTACCCTGGTGGCAACATTTTCATTTTTGTAATCGATACAGGCATCAAAACCCAATTCCTCAACTACATAGGTGCATTTTTCCGGACCTCCGGCAATGCCCACAACCTTACAACCTTTTATTTTCGCTATCTGCCCCACAGTGCTCCCAACTGCACCGGCTGCGCCAGAGACCAGGACCACATCACCTTCCTGGATCTTACCAACCTCTAAAATTCCAAAATAGGCCGTCATGCCGGGCATCCCCAACGTTCCGATATAGGTTGTCAGCGGGGCCATTGAAGGATCCACCCGGTAGAACCCTTTACCATCAGTGACTGCGTATTGCTGCACTCCGCCAGAACCTACCACATACTGACCTTCTTTGAATTTCGGGTTTTTGGAGGCTACCACCTGCCCAACGGAACCTGCCCTCATTACTGAACCAATTTCCACAGGTTCTATATAGGATTTGCCGGCATTCATCCAACCCCGCATGGCAGGGTCCAGGGAGATATAATGCTGTTTCACGAGGATTTCACCCTCCCTTAATTCCGGGACCGGATGCGTCTGAACAGACCAGGTTGAGGCATCTGCTTCCCCAACGGGTCTTTTTGCAAGGATCAATTGTT
>JARRLI010000026.1:0-9497 GCA_037387145.1 Robiginitalea sp.
CAACTGCCCATCCGCAATAGCAAAAGCCACGGCCCGGATATGGTCGGCGATGACACGGATAGCCACGTCTGATTCTACCGATTGTCCGTACCAGTATTTCGATATCAACTCTATCCCCCGGGTCAGGGGCGTAAACAAGTCCGTATCATAAGTGGATTGTACACCCTGCATTACCATGCAGAGGCGTTCAAATCCCATTCCGGTATCTATATGGTGCTCAGGAAGTGGTTCAAGCTCACCATTGGCTTTTCGGTTGAACTGTATAAATACCAGATTCCAAACCTCTACAACCTGCGGATGGTCCTTATTGACCAGGCTGGCTCCTGATATTTCCGCTCTCTCAGCCTCCGGACGAATATCCACATGTATCTCTGAGCATGGACCGGCAGGCCCCTGATCTCCCATTTCCCAGAAATTATCCTCTTTGGAACCCATCAATATCCGATCTTCGGGCAGGATTTCCTTCCAAATCTCGTAGGCGTCCTTATCCCTGGGCAGTTTGTCGGCATCCGCGCTTCCCTCAAAAATAGTTGCATAGAGCCGATCTGGATCAATTTCACAGACCTCCGTCAGGAATTCCCAGGCCCAGGTAATCGCCTCCTTCTTGAAATAATCCCCGAAACTCCAGTTTCCGAGCATTTCGAACATGGTGTGGTGATAGGTATCTTTCCCTACTTCCTCAAGATCATTGTGCTTTCCGCTTACGCGAAGGCATTTCTGGGTATCTGCAACCCGTGGGTATTCCGGAGTATTTACCCCCAGAAAGTACTCCTTGAACTGGTTCATTCCCGCATTGGTAAAAAGCAATGTGGGATCTTCCTTCATTACCAGGGGAGCCGAGGGGACAATACGATGGTCCTTTTCCCTGAAAAAAGTTAAAAACCGGTTTCTTATCTCACTGGAGGTCATATAAAATACTGGTAGTTCTTTAAAGTTAAGATTTTATGCCAAACAATTTTTATATTTGTTTAATGCAGCCAAGGCCGCACAAAAATAGGATAAAATACCTTCATGACTAAGGTTAAGTACTATTACGACCCGGATACACTGTCGTACCGGAAAATCGAACCGAAGAAGTCGAAAAAAGTAAGGAATGTGTTGCTTTTTACTGTGGCTTCAATTCTTTCAGGTTTCCTGGGGTTATTCATCCTTCTCAATACCAATCTGCTCAATACCCCAAAGGAACTTTCACTGGAGCGGGAGGTTAAGAATTATGAGCTGCAGTTCGAATTTTTGAACCGCAAAATGGCTCAAATGGAGGAGGTCCTCACAAATATCGAACAACGAGATAACAACATATACCGCATCTACTTCGAGGCCAACCCAATCCCTGAGGAACAACGCAGAGCAGGTTTTGGTGGAGTAAACCGCTATAAGTCACTGGAAGGCTTCAATAATTCAGAAATGATCATTAACACCAACCTGTGAACAATGCGGAACTCACGCGCATGGCCTCTGGTTATGGCTGGCGTTCTGACCCGTTTACCAAAGCGCGAAAAATGCACTGGGGCATGGATTTTACAGCCCCGCGTGGCACTCCCATTTACGCAACCGGTGATGGAAAAGTTACGCGTGCTGACAACAGGGCATCCGGATTTGGCAAGCACATACGCATTGATCACGGCTACGGATACATGACAATTTATGCCCACCTGAGCCGCTATAACGTAAAGCGCGGCCAACACGTAGAACGGGGGGATCTGCTTGGATTTGTTGGGAGTACCGGGCGTTCAGAAGCCCCTCACCTGCACTATGAGGTCTGGAAGGACAAACAAAGGATCAACCCTATCAATTTCTATTACGGCAGTCTTACCGCCGAGGAATTCGAAAATATGCTGAAATACGCAAATCAGGAAAACCAATCCCTGGATTAATGCACATAGACCTGCCAGAAAAACGATATTATGGGATTGGCGAAGTAGCCAAGGCCTTTGACGTTAACACCTCACTGATCCGTTTCTGGGAAAAGGAGTTCGACGTCCTGAAACCCAAAAAGAATGCGAAGGGGAACCGGAAATTTACCCCCAGGGACATCAAGAACCTGGAATTGATATATCACCTGGTCAAGGAACGTGGATTTACCCTGGACGGAGCTAAACTTCATCTTAAAGAGAACCGGCAGAAGACCATGGATACCTATGAGATTATTCGAAAGCTCGAACATGTCAAAACAGAGCTCATTAAAATTAAAGAGCAACTTTGATGTTACGTTTGGTGGCTTTCGCATACCAATAGATCGCTAACCTTAAATTTTATTCTAATGAAAAAATGGTTAATCCCCCTGATTATAGTCCTGGTAGTAGGTATTGGCTTCTACCAGTGGGCAGTAGGTTTCAATAATACCGCTGTCGAATATGAGGCCAACGCAAAGACGGCCTGGTCTAACGTTGAGAGTGCTTACCAAAGACGTAATGACCTGATTGGAAATCTCGTAAAAACGGTTCAGGGAGCTGCCGATTTTGAGCGTGAGACCCTTACAGAGGTGATCGAAGCACGGGCAAAGGCATCTTCTACCAATATAGACGCCAACAACCTAACACCTGAAAATATTGCCGCCTTCCAGGAGGCACAGACAGGGCTTTCCTCAGCCCTTTCCCGTTTGCTGGTAACCGTGGAACGGTATCCGGACTTATAGGCCAACCAGAAATTTCTCGATTTGCAACAGCAGCTGGAATCCACCGAGAATCGGATCAATGTGGAGCGGAACCGTTTCAATGAAGCGGTGAACGTATACGATATCCACACCACCAAATTCCCCAATAAAATACTGGCCGGATGGTTTGGATTTGAGGAGATGCCGCGCTACAAGTCAGATCCTGGTTCAGAACAGGCCCCTGATGTGAATTTTGAGTTTGATTAATAACCGGGGATATGAGCGAGGTAGAACGATTCCTGTCAAAAAAAGATGAGCGTGAAATCATTCAGGCAATCCGGGAGGCAGAGCTCGATACCTCAGGAGAAATCCGTGTACATATAGAAAAAGGATTGGGAAGTGACCCCATGGAACGGGCCCAGGAGCTTTTCCACGACTTAAAGATGGACAACACCCGGGATTCCAACGGTGTCCTGCTCTACATTGCAGTGCACGACCACCGGTTCGCCATTTGTGGGGACCGGGGTATTTGCGATGTCGTTCCAGATGATTTCTGGGACACTACCAGAGACCTGATCGAAGGACATTTCAAAGAACATTCCTTCAAAGAAGGCATAATCGCCGGGGTTCGAAGTGCTGGCGCCAAACTCCGGGCACATTTTCCATGGCACCCGGACGACCCTAATGAATTGACTGATGAGATTTCCAAAGGCTAAGGTCTTTTTCCTGTTGCTCACCTCCCTGCTGGTTCTTCCGGCTGCAGGGCAGTTTGAGGTCCCCCCAAAACCTCCGGCAGGTCAGCAAACCAGTCTGTACGACTATATAGGATTGCTGGATGCAGGGGAGAAATCAAGCCTGGAACAAAAACTCATCCGGTATTCGGACAGTACTTCCACGCAGATCGTCATTGCTATCATCGCATCAACAGATGGGGAAGATATACAGTTCCTCGGTGCCCAGTGGGGACATGCCTGGGGCATCGGGCAGGAAAAGGAAGACAATGGCATCCTGGTCTTGCTGGCCCGGGACGATAGGCGGATTGCCATAAATACAGGTTATGGAGTGGAGGAATTTTTAACCGATGCCCTTTCCAAGCGCATCATTGAAAGGGTCATCCTTCCGGAGTTTCGCAACGGGGATTATTACGCCGGGCTTGACAAGGGGTCAGATGCTATTTTCCAGGCACTCACCGGTCAGTTTACGGCCCCACCCAAGACGAATACAGGGCAGGAGTTCCCTTTCCGGGCCTTGCTGCCTTTTATTATTTTCCTGATCATCATCCTAATCCTGGCCTCGCGCAAAAACAAAGGCGGGGGCGGCAATCGGGGAAGGCGCGGACGCGGCATGGATATCTGGGACATGATCATCCTCAGCAATATGGGCCGGTCCGGTTCCCGCGGTAAGTTCGGCGGAGGCGGATTCGGCGGAGGTGGCTTCGGAGGCGGCGGCTTTGGAGGTGGCTTCGGAGGCGGTGGATTTGGAGGAGGAGGCGCCTCCGGGGGGTGGTAGCCCAAGCTATTTCTTTCGCATAAATATACTCATCGGCACCCCTGTGAAAACGAAATTTTCCCGGATCTTGTTTTCAAGGAATCGCTTATAGGGGTCCCGTACATATTGGGGGAGGTTGCAGAAAAAAGCAAATTGCGGATAAGCTGTTGGCAGCTGGGTACAGAATTTGATCTTCACGTATTTTCCCTTAGTAGAAGGAGGTGGGTATTTCTCAATGATCGGCAGCATCACATCGTTTAATTTACGCGTCGGGATGCGGCGAGATCGATTTTGGTAGACCTCCACTGCCGTTTCAATAGCCTTGTAGATCCGTTGTTTGCTCTGCACTGAAATAAACAGGATGGGCACATCTGTAAACGGGGCGATGGCTTCACGGATCTCCCTGGTATATTCCTTGGTCGACCCGGTATCCTTCTCAACCAGGTCCCATTTATTGACAAGGATTACAATCCCCTTGTGGTTTCGCTGGGCCAGCCAGAAGATATTCTGTACCTGTCCGTCAAAACCACGGGTAGCGTCCACCAGGATCAGGCATACGTCGGAATGCTCTATGGTACGTACAGACCGCATGACCGAGTAGAACTCCAGGTCTTCTTTCACCTTTGATTTGCGCCGGATCCCTGCCGTATCCACAAGCTTGAATTCAAATCCAAACCGGTTGTATGTAGTGTCGATACTGTCACGCGTAGTCCCTGCCACATCGGTGACGATGTAGCGTTCTTCCCCCAAAAGGGCATTGATAAAGGATGATTTACCCGCGTTGGGCCTTCCAACTACGGCAAAGCGGGGCATGTCTTCTACAGGAAGTTCGGCCTCCGGCAGGACTTCTGTAAGGGCATCAAGAAGTTCCCCTGTCCCGCTTCCGTTAATGCTCGATATGGGATAAAAGTCGCCCAGGCCCAGATTGTAAAATTCCACGGCATCTTCCAGGCGTTTATTATTATCCACCTTGTTTACCACCAAAAAAACCGGCTTTTCAACCCTGCGGAGCAACCGGGCTACATCCTCATCCATTCCGGTAACCCCTGTTTCCACATCCACAAGGAAAAGGATGGCATCGGCTTCTTCAATGGCCAGTTCAACCTGTTTATCAATTTCCCTTTCAAAGACATCATCGCTTCCTACTACATACCCTCCGGTATCTATAAGCGAAAACTCCTTCCCATTCCAATCGGTCTTACCGTAATGCCGGTCGCGGGTGACCCCGCTAACAGCATCAACAATGGCTTCGCGCCGCTGGATCATTCGGTTGAAAAAAGTAGATTTTCCCACATTAGGCCTTCCCACTACGGCTACGATACCAGACATCATTCAATATTAGGGTGCAAAGGTACTATTCTAGATATAGAATTGAAATGGAAAGTGAAGAACTGAAGCTTAAGAGCCCGTATACTCCATTTTGAATAGTGTCGGTTGCAAGGATCGGGGGCCAGTGAGGTAAACTTCGCCCTTCTGGCGCCGTCGGATAACTTCCGCAGGGCTTCCAAATGCCAGTACCTGGTCTGGTATATTTTTCAGCACGAGGGATCCCGCTCCTATGACACTTTCGGACCCTATACTTATATTTTGTATTACTAGAGTCCCAAGGGAAATTGCGCTACCTCTGCCAAGTTTTAGATAGCCACCTGTGCAAACCCCCGGGGCGAGACTTGAAAATGAATCCATGATCCCATCATGCCCTAATGAAGCCCGGGTATTTAGCATGCAGTGATCCCCAATCCTGGAATTGGCATTCACAATAACACCTGGCAAGACGATAATCCCTTTCCCTAAAATCACATCCTTTCCCAATATCGCAGATGAATGGATGACGTTGATGAAATCAAAATCAGGGCTGATTTTCACGATCCTCTCTGCCATTTTCTGTCTTTCCCAGTTGTCCCCAATTGCGATCACGCCTGCATGAACGTTATACCTTTCGGTTATGTAACGTAGATCATATTCAGTACCCAGGACTTCATATCCGTTATTTTTAGTACCTTTCTTTTTAAAGGAGTCAATGAATCCAACTACCCGGTAATCGTTGCTTCTTTCCAAACAATCCAGCACGACACTGCCATGTCCGGAAGCCCCAAAAATGAGTACATTTTTCATTAAATTATGCATTTCATCGATGAAATGATACCATTCATCGAATATCAAATATAGAATATTCTTACAATATCGTCCTGAGCATCCCATATTTTGGTCTATTAAACCTGGTTTGAGATGGAAATCTCCAATGAAATTGTACTGCGTCCGCGATTTCAGGATACCCTCAATGATTGCGCTGAAGATGTCCTGATCCGGATCGAGCAGGCCGCAGAAAAACCCTTCCTGGTCAAAAGACTGGATGACCACCTCTTCATAAGTTTCAGTGAAAAGGAACGGCATTTCTGGTCTCCACAGTTACAACTGGAAATCCTCGACGAGGATAGCGGAGGATGCAGGGTCTATGGACTTTATGGTCCGAATCCCACTCTATGGACCTTTTTTATGTTCCTGCACTTCGGAGTAGCAACCCTCTTTATTATTCTGGGCATCTGGGCCTATAGCAGTGCTTCGCTCGGGCGGCCCTATGGAGTTCTGGTTGGGGGCATGGTGGGGATGGTGGCAATCTGGTTCACCTTTTATGCCTTTGGAAGGGGTGGAAGGGCCAAGGGAAAACCGCAGATGCACCAGCTATACCGGTTCTACCAGGAAGCCCTCAGGGGATGATCATTTCGGATCGTACCCAAAACGGCGCAACTGCCTGGCATCACTTCTCCAGTTCTTGTTGACCTTTACGAAAAGCTTTAGGAAGAGCTTTTTATCGAAAAAGGCCTCCAGGTCCTTACGGGCTTCGGAACCCACTCTTTTAAGGGCGGTACCCTTATGGCCTATAATGATCCCTTTCTGAGAATCCCGTTCCACCATTATGACAGCCTCTATGCGGATCAGTTCGTCGGTTTCCTCAAATTGCTCAACTTCAATTTCCACTGAATAGGGAATCTCCTTTTTATAATGCCGGAGGATTTTCTCACGGATCACTTCACTGACAAAGAAGCGTTCGGGCCTGTCTGTCAGCTGATCCTTGGGGAAATAGGGTGGCGCTTCGGGCAACAACTCCAGGATGCGTTCAAAAACAGGTTGTATATTAAATCGTTCCAGGGCGGAGATCGGGAAGATCTCTGCCTTTGGCAGGACCTCCTCCCAGTATCCTACCTGACCTTCCAGGGTTTGCTGGTCGGAGATATCAATTTTATTGATCAATAATAGCATGGGCACCTTGCTCTTTCGTATCCTCTCGAGGAAAGTCTCATCCTTGAGCCCTTTCTCCCCTACCTCGACCATGTATATGAGTACATCCGCATCATCCAGGGCACCCCGGACAGATTTCATCATGGATTCCTGCAATGCATAGGCTGGTTTTATTATACCAGGGGTATCGGAAATGACCACCTGGAAATCATCGCCGTTTACGATCCCAAGGATACGGTGTCTGGTCGTCTGGGCCTTTGAGGTAATAATGGACAACCGCTCTCCTACAAGAGCGTTCATCAGGGTAGACTTCCCCACATTGGGATTACCTATTATATTGACAAAACCGGCTTTATGTGCGCTCATGCTTCAATTGAGTAAAGTATCGTTTCATTTCCCTGTTGACCCTGGGGGCCAGGTACAGGATCGCTATCATATTTGGGATACACATCAGGGCATATGCCAGGTCAATAAGGTTGATCACCAGGTCTACGGAAGCTACCGCCGCAAAAGTAATGGTGGCCACGTAGTAATAGTTGAACCATTTCCCAATTCTCGGGTTGGTAAGAAAGGAAAGGCATTTCACCCCATAATAGGAATACGTGAAAAGTGTGGAAAGGGCAAAGGCTGCCACCACTACCATGAGCAGCACGTCCCCGTATCCAAACAGGGATTTCTCAAAGGCGATCAGGGTCATCAGGATGCCATTGCTCTCTGCCTCCAGGTAGGCCCCGCTCAGCAGGATGACCACGGCTGTGAGCGTGCACACCACGATGGTATCAATAAATGGCCCAAGCATGGAGACCAGGCCTTCCTGTACAGGTTCCTTGGTTCGGGACTGCCCGTGGTACATGGGTGCACTCCCAAGGCCGGCCTCGTTGGAAAACACAGCCCGGCGAACCCCCAGGATCACCAGCCCCCAAAAGCCGCCGGCAAAAGCGGTTTCAAGGTTAAAAGCCTCGGTGACGATCAGTTTCAGGGCAGGCAGGATATCACCTGCATTATTGGCCATAATAATTAATACTGCCCCGAAATAGAGCAGTACCATAAAGGGAACGATCGCAGTTGCCACCCGGGCAATCTTTTTGAGCCCCCCGAAGATTACCAGGGAGGTGATCACGGAAAGCACAATTCCAACAATCAGTTTCCAGTTAAATTCCCCTAGGGTTGCAAGATTCGTGTCCGGGTCCACCACATTCATGAAGGTTTGGGTAAACTGGTTGACGGTGAACACACCCAGAAAACCGACCAGTCCGGCGATGCTGAAAAAAATAGCCAGAGGACGGGCCCGCGGCCCGATCCCTTTGGTGATATAATACATGGGGCCTCCCTGCAGCCCCCCTGCTTCATCCACATCCCTGTAAAGGACAGCCAGACTGCAGGAATAGAACTTGACGCACATGCCGATCAGTGCAGTCATCCAAATCCAGAAGATCACACCCGGCCCGCCCATATAAATAGCAATAGCCACCCCTGAAATATTTCCCAACCCAACTGTGGCAGCCACGGCGGAGGACAGTGCCTGCAGGTGGCTCACCTCGCCCGGATCGTCAGGGTTGTCGTACTTGCCGGCTGTAATGGCAATAGCATGCCGGAAATACCGGTAAGGACGCAGCCTTGAATACAGGGCCAGGAACAATCCACCTCCCACCACCATGATGAGCATGGCCCACTCTGCATAGGGGATCAGATTAGAGAGGGTCTGGTTGATAAATTCCATAAAGGCTGGTATAGGGCCGAAGGTAGGGATTTTCAGAAAATACCAGCATCTGTAGCCGGTATTAATAAAATAACGGCCGTTTGATAAAACCAATAAACCGTCGTATATTTGCCGTCCACATCGCGGGGTAGAGCAGTAGGTAGCTCGTCGGGCTCATAACCCGAAGGTCGCTGGTTCGAGTCCAGTCCCCGCTACTAAAACAGTAAAACGGTTATACTATTATATAGTTAACCGTTTTTTTATTTCTGCAGTGATAATTTGGTCTAATATTCTACAGATACCCATATTTTACTCAGTACAGGAACTCACATCAATTTCGCTGTATAAATTTGGGTCTTGGTTTGGATCTTCGACCTTGTAAGCCATCATTGAAATTTTAACAATTTCATCACTCGTAGAAAAACAAAGTTGATGAAAGTTGTCGTTGTCATTTATATCTACTACAGAAATAGGCAC
>JARRLI010000027.1:0-8156 GCA_037387145.1 Robiginitalea sp.
GGCAACCTTTCTTATACTGCTCTTTGGCGAAATCCTGCCCAAAATATATGCCAACAGGAACCGGATGGCTTTTGCGCTTCGCATGACATATGTCCTCCGTGTTTTGGATGTTCTGTTTACACCGCTGACCGGCCCCATGCACAGAGGCACCATTCTGATGTATAACCGGCTGGGGAAACAGAAATCAAATCTGAGCGTGGACCATCTCTCCCAGGCACTGGAACTTACTTCGGAAGGAGATACTACCCGGGAAGAGCAAAAAATACTGGAAGGGATTGTATCCTTTGGCAATACGGACACCAAGCAGGTAATGCGACCCAGGCTCGATATTTTTGCCCTTCCGGCAGACACGAAATACCCGGAGGTCCTTGTAGAAATAAAGAAAAATGGATATTCGAGGATTCCCGTTTACTCGGAAAACCTGGACAGCGTACTGGGAGTACTGTATGTAAAAGATCTCCTGCCGTATCTGGATCGCAAATCCTTTAATTGGGTTTCTCTGATCCGGGAGCCGATTTTTGTGCCTGAAAACAAAAAACTGGATGACCTCCTGCTGGAATTCCAGAACAAGAAAAATCACCTGGCTGTGGTGGTGGATGAATTCGGAGGGACTTCCGGAATTGTCACACTCGAGGATGTAATCGAGGAAATCGTAGGAGATATCAGCGATGAGTTTGACGATGAGGACCTGGTTTATTCCAAGCTGGATGAGTACAATTACGTCTTTGACGGGAAGACTAACCTAAAGGACTTTTACAGGATCATCCAGTTGGAGGATGAGGCCGGTTTTGAAGCCAACAAAGGAGAGTCCGAGACCATTGCCGGTTTTGTGCTCGAAATTGCCGGACGGTTCCCCAGGCGGGGCGAAAATATCCGCTTTGAGGCATTCCAGTTCATGGTTGAAAGCATCGACAAGAAACGACTTAAACAAATTAAAGTGACCCTTCCCCGTGAAAACTAAATACCTTGCTTTATTGCCTGTACTGTTCCTGTTTTTACAGTCTTGTAGAGAAGACCCCATTCCAAAGCCAAGGGCCATGCTGCGCCTTGATTACCCCGCGCAGGCTTACCGGTTCATGGAATCCGATTGTCCATATAGCTTTGATTATAACCAGATGGCGGTCCCGGAATTGCGGGAGGGTTGTAACCTTGTCCTGGATTACAGGGAGATGAAGGGATCGATATTTCTTACCTACAAGCCGGTTGATGGAAATATCCGGGAATTACTTTCGGACGCTCAGAAACTATCCTACGAGCATGTGGTGAAGGCGGACAATATACTTGAGCAGCCCTACGTCAACGCAAATGACAGCATCTATGGCATGTTTTACGAAGTGAAGGGTAATGCAGCCTCACAATCTCAGTTTTACGTTACCGACAGTGTAAATCATTTTGTCACCGGATCACTTTATTTCTACGCTAAACCAAATTATGATTCAATTTTGCCTGCAGCAATTTACCTACAGCGCGACATCCGGCGCATTATGGAAACCCTTCGCTGGCAATAGGCAAGCCACTAAACAGACTTCACATGCCGAGCTACACTGCCGAAGAATTAGAGGAATGCCATAGCAAAGTGGCTCCCTACATACACCGGACACCCGTAATGCGTTCCCGGTTACTTAACCGCTTATCCGGGGCTGAACTCTTTTTTAAATGTGAAAATTTCCAGAAAGGAGGATCCTACAAGATCCGGGGTGCAACCCATGCGCTTTTGTTGAAAAAGGAAGCGGGCGCTCTGAGTGGGGTGGTGACCCACTCCTCAGGAAATTTTGCCCAGGCCTTGTCCCTGGCTGCACGGAACCTTGGGATCCCAGCCTATATCGTAATGCCGGAAACCGCTCCGGAGGTCAAAAAGCAGGGCGTAAGGGAATACGGGGGCGAAATATTTGAATGTGTACCTACGCTGGAAGCCCGGGAATCAGCTGCCCAACGTATACAGGAGGAAACCGGGGCAGTCTTTATACACCCATCCAACGATCCTATGGTAATGCTTGGGCAGGGAACAGCAGCTAAAGAGTTGCTTGAGGAAGTCAGCGACCTGGAGAACATAGTGGCCCCGGTAGGCGGGGGTGGCCTCCTTGGAGGCACGTGCCTTGCCACAGCTTTTTTTGGCAATGGATGTATCCCGGTAGGGTCGGAGCCCCTGGCAGTGGACGACGCTTACCGTTCCCTGAAGGCGGGAAGGATTATGGGAAATACTACTACCGATACCATAGCGGACGGGTTGAAAACCATGCTGGGCTCTTACACCTTTCCTGTCCTGCAGGAGCACGTTCAGACCATCATCCGGGTGACAGAGCCCGAAATCATAGCGTCCATGAAACTCGTATGGGAACGGATGAAGATTGTCATCGAACCTTCCAGCGCAGTAGCCCTGGCAGCGGTCTTAAAAGACCCGGGCAGGTTTTCAGGAACAAAAACAGGCATCCTTATTTCGGGGGGTAATGTAGATCTGGGCAACCTCCCGTTCTGAAGGTATTTAATTCCCCTCCTTCCCCGATTCCAGAAGTTCCCTGGCCTGCGTTATACTGCTCTTTACCTGCTCAGCCATCTCTTTTACCTTGACCTCCTCTTCCTCAAGCCATGTCTGCTTCTGTTGAGAAAGTTCCTTTCCTTCCATGATCTCCCCATAGTCAAACCGTTCTCCAAAACCTTGCATCCAGTCCATCATGGAAGTATGGGCTGCCTGGAGGTCTTCCATTGCTTTTCGATATACGAGTCCCTCAGAGGTGCTATCCGCCAGCGGTTTTAATTCTGCCACCAGCCTTCCGATCTCAGACATTTTCGGCATGACAGAATCGTGGACGGCCATCACTGTTTGCATTTGGGTGGGAGGTTGTTTTTCTTCCCTGCAGGAAGTTGAAAATAGTATTCCCGTCGAAATAAGGGCGGCAAGAATAACCCTGCGGGCAATGGTGCGATAGAGAAAGGTGATATTCATTGAAGAAATTTAGTCAATAAATGTAGGAACTTTGGGTAAAATACTGTTCTCTATTGAGTGATTTACACCGACGGTGGCTTTATCTGCTAGTTCTTTCCATTATCTGGGGGAGCTCCTATATTCTTATTAAGAAAGGCTTGTTGGGGTTTACGGCTATTCAGCTATGGGGAGTGCGTGTGCTGCTGGCGGGCCTGATCCTGCTGATCATTGGTTTCCGGTCCTTGCGTACTATCGGGCGGGCTGACTGGAAATGGGTGGCCCTGAGCGGGATTGTGGGCAGTTTTGTGCCCATGTTCCTATTTGCCTGGGCAGAGACTCAAATCGACAGCAGCATTGTTTCCATCCTGAATTCCCTGGTCCCCTTTTTCACCCTCTTTGTTGGGTTCTTCCTTTTCAGGATCTACTTTTCCCGGAACCAGCTGATGGGCGTTCTCGTAGGGCTTATGGGTGCAGGGCTCCTGATCTATCTGGGTGCTGGGATCAATCCTGACCAGAACTACTGGTATACCTCCGGGGTAGTTCTTGCCTCCTTCTGCTATGCGATTAATGCGAATCTTATCAAGAGCAAACTACAATATGTCAGCCCGATGGGCATTGCCACCGGCAATTTCCTCTTCCTTATCCTGCCTGCATTTGTGGTAGTGCTATTTTCCGGTGCGCTTTCCACTGAGGTACGACAGGGCCCTCACTTCTGGGCCTCACTTGGATATATTGCCCTGCTCTGTGTTTTTGGAACTGCCATTGCCAAAGTGATGTTCAACCGGTTGATCCAAATTTCCACCCCGGTATTTTCCGTATCGGTGACCTATATGATACCCGTGGTTGGGATTTTCTGGGGATTATTGGACGGCGAACGCTTCAGTATGGGTCAGTTAGGTGCGGCTGTACTGATCCTTACAGGTGTTTATCTGGTGAATAAAGGCAAAAAGATCTCCCGGTAGGGCAATTTTTCGGCCTTTTGTTTGAGCAGGAGAGATGGTGATAGTGTTTAACCGGGGAAGAATTCCCGAAAACTCCTATTTCATTGGTTACTTGGGACCTTGTTATAATTATAGTTCGATAGCCTTTAACACTTCTTTACCATGATACATGGGGTATTTGGTTTATATTTTAACGAACTAAAACTAAACTCTAATGATGCGCTTTACTCTTCCGGTGCGCTTTGGGCTGGCTGCCAGCGGTAGTTTGATCGCCTATTTCTTGATCCTCTCGCTTTTTGATCTGCATACTAATGTCTTTTACAGCCTGTTCAACGGGGTAATCACAGGATTCGGAATTTTTGAGGCCATTAAATACTACAAGCTTGAGCTTGGAGATGAATTCACTTATGGCAAGGGATTTGCTGCCGGGATAACTGTAGGGTTTGTAGCCACAATTATTTTCACCATTTTCTTTGCGTTTTACAGTACGGAAGTCAACCAGGACTTTCTACCCAACCTTTCCACTACCTTCTTCAAGGATTTCAAGAGTTTCGAGGCCATCGTTTTTTTGACTGTAGCCGTTATGGGATTCGCAACGAGTCTGGTGCTAACCTTAACTTTTATGCAGCTTTTTAAGCCCAGTTACAACCCGAAAAAAACTTCCTAAAAATCATATGATTTGCTTGATCTTTGGGGATTAAGCCCTATATTTGCACCCGCCTAAGCCAAAAGTTGCTGAGATCAGCACTGGGTAGGGCAAATCAAAGATCATTATATAATTAATCGCTATGTACGCAATTGTAGAGATAGCAGGGCAGCAATTTAAAGTTGCAAAAGATCAAAAGGTATTCGTGCATCGGCTGAAAGAGGAAGAAGGAAATAAAGTTTCTTTCGATCAGGTTCTCCTCATTGGCGATGACAAGCAGGTTACCGTTGGCGCCCCGGCTATAGAAGGTGCAGCTGTTGAGGCTAAAGTCCTAAGGCACCTGAAAGGAGATAAGGTAATTGTCTTCAAGAAAAAGAGAAGAAAAGGATACCGCAAGAAAAATGGCCACCGTCAGTTTTTGACGGAATTATCCATAGAAGGTATCATTGCCAAGGGAGCCAAAAAAGCTGCCGCCAAGAAAGAAGCGCCTGCCAAAAAAGAGGCAGTTTCTAAAAAGGTTTCCCCTGAAAAGCCCAAGGCCGCAGAAAAACCTCAAGCTAAGGCAGCCAAGCCCAAGGTGGCTAAGACCCCAGCTACCGAGGATTTGAGTGCTAAAACGGTAGCAGAACTCAAGAAAATGGCAAAGGAACAGGGAATCAGTGGATATTCCTCTATGAAAAAGGCAGAGCTCATTAAAACTCTGTCAGGTAAATAAAATTCGTAACCGGGATTTTACCCGATAAAATTTAATATCATGGCACACAAGAAAGGTGTTGGAAGTTCCAAAAACGGACGCGAGTCGGAATCTAAACGACTGGGTGTAAAGATTTTTGGTGGTCAAAAGGCCGTTGCCGGAAATATCATCGTACGTCAGAGAGGCACCAAGCACAATGCTGGAGATAACGTTTATGTGAGCAAGGACCATACGTTGCACGCCAAGATAGACGGCATTGTTCGTTTTGCGAAAAAATCCGGGGGCAAGTCATTTGTTTCTATTGAGCCTTTTGAGGCTTAAGATTCCACAGACACATTGTATAACCCTCCTCAGTTCACTGAGGGGGGTTTTTTATTTCCACAAAAGACCAGCTACACAAAAAAGAGATATAGTCTACGCGATGTTGCCTGGCCTTTCCGGTGAATAAGGGATCCTGTGTAAGACTTAAAAAGTGCGCGACAGTTCTTTGCAGGCTTGAAAACACATGCTCGCGCAGACCTTCAGGCAACGATCATCTTAGCCTGGGTGTGCCCAGACGGCCCAGGGAGCAATAAAAAAGCCCCGGCAAAAATTGGCCGGGGCTTTTTATACAGTATTCTTAGGTGTTAGTATCTATAATAGTCCGGCTTGAAAGGTCCGTCGGCTTTAACCCCGATATAGTCGGCCTGTTCCGGCCGCAACCTCGTAAGCTCTGCCCCGAGCCTGTCCAGGTGTAGCTCCGCCACTTTCTCATCCAGGTGTTTAGGGAGGGTGTATACCATTTTTTCATATTTATCAGCCTGGTTCCAAAGTTCGATCTGTGCAAGGGTCTGGTTCGTAAAACTGTTGCTCATCACGAAACTCGGGTGCCCGGTAGCACAGCCCAAATTAACCAGGCGGCCTTCCGCCAGGACAATGATGTCCTTCCCATTCAGGGTGTATTTGTCGACCTGTGGTTTGATCTCATCACGGGAGTCTCCATGGTGGGTATTGAGCCAGGCCATATCGATTTCATTGTCGAAGTGTCCGATGTTACAAAGAATAGCCTTGTCTTTCATCGCCCTGAAATGTTCTTCCCTTATAATGTCCTTATTTCCGGTGGCAGTTATGACAATGTCGGCCTGAGAGATGACGGTTTCAAGGCGTTTGACTTCATAGCCATCCATGCAGGCCTGCAGGGCGCATATAGGGTCAATTTCGGTAACGGTCACAATGGCACCGGCTCCACGAAACGAAGCCGCGGTACCTTTTCCAACATCCCCGTAACCGGCTACTACAACGCGCTTCCCGGCAAGCATCGTATCCGTAGCTCTCCGAATGGCATCTACGGCGCTTTCACGGCACCCATATTTGTTGTCAAATTTGGATTTGGTAACCGAATCATTCACATTTATTGCCGGTACGGGAAGTGTGCCTTTCTTCACCCGTTCGTATAATCTGAGTACGCCTGTGGTGGTTTCTTCAGAGATCCCTTTTATACCATCGGATAATTCAGGGTATCTGTCCAGGACCATGTTCGTTAGGTCCCCTCCGTCGTCCAGGATCATATTCAGGGGTTTTCTATCCTCACCAAAGAACAGGGTTTGTTCAATACACCAGTCAAACTCTTCCTCGGTCATTCCCTTCCAAGCGTAGACAGGAATTCCGGCAGCGGCAATGGCCGCTGCGGCATGATCCTGAGTTGAAAAGATATTACAGGAGCTCCAGGTAACCTCTGCCCCCAGCTCTATAAGCGTTTCTATCAGGACAGCTGTTTGGATTGTCATGTGGAGGCAACCGGCTATCCTTGCTCCTTTCAGAGGTTTCTGAATTCCATACTGTGACCTTAGGGCCATAAGGCCCGGCATTTCCGCTTCGGCCAGTTCGATTTCCTTCCGGCCCCATTCCGCCAGAGATAGGTCCTTAACCCTGTACGGCAGGTATTCTACTGCTTTTGTGCTCATGTTTCCATATAATTTTTTAATCTTTATGCGGGGAATCCAACAGGAATATCCATTTTCAGAACCTGCTTGGTACAATTGAAAACCCTTCGGTTACCCGCAAAAAAACTGGGTACAAAAGTACTGATAAGTTTGCAATTCTATGGCACTTTACAAAACACTTCAGTTGCCCCCCGATCTACGGATCTATATTTGGAAAATCGAGGAGTCTGAATCATGGCTGTCTGAGGATGTGGAACTAACGCCCTATTGCAGGGAACGCTATGAAGGCATGCAATCGGAGCTGCATCGCCGTGGATTCCTTAGTATTAGGCACCTGATGGCAGAAGCGGGTTATACAGATTTTGATCTTTACTACGATAAAAATGGGAAACCCCACCTCAGGGACGGCACCCATATATCGATAACACATTCATTTGAATTTACAGGGATCATCCTTTCCAGGGATTGCGAGGTAGGGATTGATATAGAGAAGCAACGCGATAAAATCCTGAGAATTGCTCACAGGTTTACCCCTATGCGAGACTATCATAACGTTGCAAATGAGGAGGCTCTCATCCGCAAGCTCACCGTTGTTTGGGGGATCAAAGAATCCCTCTACAAAATAATGGGAATACCTGGCATCAGTTTTCTGAACCATATCGTTATTGAGGACTTCGACCTCGAGGAGGCAATGGTTGCTGCCAGGGTGATGTACCAGGGGAAGAATATTGGATTTACGGCTTATTTCCGGGAATTTGAAGGCTTTACCTGTGCTTATGCCCTTACCGATATGACGATTGCTCAATAAAATCAGGCCTGCGGACCAAGTCGCGGAGGTCGCCTACCTTTGCAAAAAATCACTGGAATATGGAAGTCTCTGTTGAACTTACCTTTAGTCCCCTTCAGGATGAATATGAAACGGAAATAATCCGGTTTATCAAAGCCCTGCGTGGATCGGGCCTGACTGTGATGGAGAACCCCCTAAGTACTCAGATTTATGGAGAATACAAAGAAGTAATGGCGTTGCTCC